>DASUOA010000483.1:0-3702 GCA_036276895.1 Arenimonas sp.
GGCGCGCATCGCGGCTAACACCTTGATCAAGCCAGCGGCGCCGGTGGTAGTGATGAGATGGCCGAGGTTGGATTTCAGGGAACCGATCGGCAGCGCCGAAGCATTTTCGAACACGGCAGCGGTGCTGGCCAGTTCAGTGGCATCGCCTACCGGCGTGCCGGTGGCATGGCATTCGAGCAGGCCGATGCGCTCCGGGCCAAAGCCGGCGGCGGCGTAGGCGGCGCGCATTGCCCGTTGTTGGCCTTCTTCGGTGGGCGCAAGCAGGCCCTTGCCGCGGCCGTCGTTGGACAAGCCGATGCCGCGGATCACGCCATGGATCACATCGCCGTCGCGGCGAGCATCGGCCAGCCGCTTGAGCGCTACGAAAGCGGCGCCTTCGGCGGGCACCAGACCGTCGGCATCACGATGGAACGGGCGCGACTGGCCGCTGCGGCTGAGCGCATTGAGCGCGCAAAAGCCGACATGCAGGAACAGATCGTCGGCGCCCTGGACTGCGCCGGCCAGCATCAGATCGGCACTGCCGTCGTGCAGGCGATCACAGGCCAGCTTGATCGCATACAGCGAGCTTGCACAGGCGGCATCGATGCAGTGACTGCCGGCATCGAGCTGCAATGCGCGCCGCAGGAGATCGGCGGTGCCGGCACTCATTGCGCGGTTGCGTGGATCGACGTCGCCTTCGCCACTCCACACGCTTTGCGCGTAGGCGGCCATGCGTTCGCTGGGAAATCCGAGATTGCCGAACACGGCGCCGATCCGCTGGCCCTCACGGGCCTGGCATTCGTTGCGGGCCAGCCGCGCGCAATGCAGTGTCCACGCCACCAGTGGCGCGAGGCCCGCCAGTTCGTCGGCGGCGATGGCGAAACCTTCCGGGCTCCAAACCGATTCGAAGCCCTGCACGTAGCCGCCGCGGTCCGACCAGGCGCGGTCGGCGTCGGGGGAGTCCGGTGCGCACAAGGCCTGTTGCGGCGCGAGTTGCCAACGCCCCGGCGGCGCCGAAGACAACAGATCGCGGCCATCGGCCACCGCCTGCCACAAGGCTTCCGGCGTGAGCGCACCCGGCAGCACGCAGGCGCGGCCGACGATGGCGATCGGTGAGAACAGAGGTGGTGAATGATTCATTGCTCAGGCCAGTGCGTGGTTGTGCACGCCGAGCAGTTCGGCAACGCAGCGTCCGCTGGCATCGGTGAAGACGATGTCGGTGGTCAACGCACTGGGGCCGAGCTTGCGGCGAAAGGCGGTCGCGCTGATCAGGCCTTCGCTGGTCGGCAGGCCGTAGGCGCGGATCTGATCGATGCCGGTTGGCAGGTTGGGGCCGCCGAGCATCCGTTGGCCGAACAGCACCGCCAGCTGCAGGCCGGCGTCGAGCGCAGCGACATCCAGCTGCCAGGATTCACCTTTCCAGCCAGCATGCGACACGCCGCGCAGGGTTGCGCTGATGCCGTGATCGCTGATGCCGTCGAGGCGTTCGATCAATTCGAACTCGCCGCGATGGAACAGCAGGTCCTGGTACAACGGCGCGCCTGACCAGGGTTCCAGCGTCAGCGTGCCGACCGTGGGGGACGCGACGCGCGGCTCCGGCAACAGTTCGACACGCGCGCTGTAGTTGCTGTGGCCGTTGGCATCGCAGATACGCATCTGCATCTGTGCGCCGTGGGTGCTGGGCAGGGGCGTCGCTTCAATCGTGAAACGGTCGCCGCCGTTTTCGAAACCGCCGAGGCGGATGCCCTTCAGGACTTTGATGTCATGCACCGAGGCGAGCGGCAATCCGGGGCGGAAGCTGCGCGCGGCGCGGCCCAGCCACTCCGCGGCCAGCACCAGCGGCAGCACCGGCTGGCCGTGGATGGCATGGCCTTCGAGGTAGCCATGGCTTTGCCGGTTGACGGAGATTTCCAGCGACTGCACGCGGGCGCTGGCGCCTTCGAACAGCAAGGCTTCGGCGCGCGGCTCGCCGCCGAGCACCAGCTCGATCTGATCGGTCTGGGCGCCCGCCATTTCGTTGGCGAACATGCGCGCGCCTTCGTGCAGGCCGATCATCGGCACGCCGAGCGCGGCAAAACGCTCGCGCAGATGCGGCGTGACCATGCCGCCTTCCCACGGGCCCCAGCCAAAGGACTTGGCGATCAGGCCAGGGCGCGTGCGGGCCTGCGACGCCGTCACTTTCGCCAGGATCTCATTGGCCATCGCGTAATCGGCCTGGCCGGTATTGCCGCAGCGCGCTGACACCGAGGAAAACACCGCCAGCAGGTTCAGCGGTTCGTCGCGGGTGGCAGCGAGCAGCGCTCGCAAGCCCTGCACCTTGGTGTCGAACACCGCATCGAACATCGCGTCGGTCTTTTCACCAATGCGCTTGTCGGCTAGCACGCCGGCGGCATGCACGAGTCCGCGCACCGGGCCCCAGCTGCTGCGTACGTCTTGCAGCAGCGATTGCAAACCCTCGGCGTCGGACACATTCACCGCGTCGTAGCGGGCCTTGGCGCCAGTCGCGGCGATGGCGGCCAGCGTGGCGCGGATCTCGCGGCCACTCTGCACGTCACGCACCTGCGCCTGCAGTTGCGCCGGTGTCGGTGCCTGGCCGGTGGCGCGCGCCTGTTCAAGCAGCACGCGCTTGAGGCCGGCGTCATCGCTGATGCCTTGGCAGCAGGCGGGCTCATCGTGCAACGCAGTGCGACCAAGCAGGACAAAGTTCGCACGCGAGTGGCGTGCCCATTCGATCACGCAGCCGGCAGTGACGCCGCGGGCGCCGCCTGACACCAGCACGACGTCGCCGGCATTGATCACCGGTGAACCGGCCACCACGGCCTCGGCGACGCTGCGAAGGGTGTGGCGGCCGCCGTCGGCGGACAGCATCACTTCGATTTCGCCGCCGCCTTCGAGCAGTTCATCGGCCAATCGTTTGGCCAGAACCTTGCTGTCGCGGCCAGCGCATTCGAGATCGATTGCCTTGAGTGTGGCTTGCGGCCATTCCAGTGCGGCGGTTTTCACCAGGGCCGGCAGGCCGGACAACCAGGCGCGGCGCTCATCCATCGCGGCCATGCCGAAGTGGCCGCCGGTGTCCTGCACAGTAACGAACAGGCCGGCTTGCGAATCGAGTTGTTTGGCGAGCGTGCGGGCAATGGCGAAGGCTTCGCGATTCACTGCGATGGCTTCGGCTTCATCGGCAATGTCACGCAGTCCGCCGAGGTACACGACAGCGCGGGCATCGGTGGGCTGCGTCTCGCTGGAGACGGCGTTGACGCCACGCGCCTTGAGTTCCGCAGCCAGCGCCGTGCCGATCACGGCATCGCCGAGGATGCACAGCTCGCCTGCGCCGATCAGGCCTGGCAGCGCCATACCGGTGGCCGGCGCCGGGATGCGTTCAAGCCGATAGCGACCCAGCGCGGGATTCGCGTGGGTCGGAGCCTGCGCAGTGATCGCCTCAGGCGATGGCGCGCTGGCGTGATTCAGGCTCTTTTTTTTTTCCTGCGGGGCATTGCCCTGCAGGTCATTGCCTTCGAGATCATTCCCTTTTAGATAAGCAACGATCTCGCCCAATGTGTGAAGTGCGCTCATGGCGCTGCGATCAATCTTGGGCAGGCCGGCGGCGCGCTCTTCGACGGCGGCGAGGATTTCCACGCGCTTGATTGAATCGATGCCGAGGTCGCCTTCGAGGTCCATGCTGAGGTTCAGCATGTCTACCGGGTAACCGGTTTTCTCGGCGACGAT
>DASUOA010000484.1:0-3160 GCA_036276895.1 Arenimonas sp.
CGCAGCCCAAGCTGCGGCTGTCTGAGGCAGCTCTGCTGCCGAGTTCCGCAGCGCAGGGGGCGTCGGAACCGCTGCGCCGCCGCCCGCGCCGGGCTACGCTATGCGGAAATCTCCACCGGAAAGATCCATGCCTTCCTTCGATGTCGTTTCCGAAGTCGACAAGCACGAGCTGACCAATGCCGTCGACACCGCCAACCGCGAGCTGGGCAACCGCTTCGACTTCAAGGGCAGCGATGCCAGTTTCACGCTCGAAGACGGTGTCGTCACCCAGAAAGCGCCGAGCGATTTCCAGCTCAAGCAGATGCTCGAGATCCTGCGCGCGCGGCTGGTCGCGCGCGGCATCGACCTGCGCTGCGTCGACCCTGGCGAAGTCGAGACCAACCTTGCCGGCGCACGGCAGAAGATCACCATCAAACAGGGTATCGAGCAGAAGCTCGCCAAGCAGCTGATTGCCGAGCTCAAGGCCGCCAAGCTGAAGGTCGAAGCGCAGATCAATGGCGACAAGCTGCGCGTGACCGGCAAGAAGCGCGACGACCTGCAGGACGCCATCGCCCTGCTCAAGCAAGCCAAGATCGAGCTGCCGCTGCAGTTCGAGAACTTCCGCGACTGACATGGACGCGATGGCGCGGCTGCGGGTGGGCAACGTGATGAGCACGCCGGCGCACACCGTCGACGTCGACCAGAGTCTCGAGTCGGTGCATGCGCTGTTCGAACGCCTGCGCATCCGCCACGCACCGGTCACCGAGCACGGCAAGCTCGTCGGGGTGATTTCAGATCGCGACCTGCTGCGCCACTTGAGCCCGTTCCTCGGCACACTGTCGGAGCGGCAGCAGGACCTCGGCACCTTGCGCAAGCACGTTCACCAGGCAATGACGCGCAACCCGGTCACCATCGCCAACGATGCGCCGCTAGCCGAGGCACTCGACGCGCTGCTGCTGCACCGCATTTCCTGCCTGCCGGTGCTCGACCTGCGCGGCAACCTGGTCGGCATCCTGACCTTGCGCGGCGTACTCTCCGCGGTGGCGCAGCACCTGGCCGGCGGCGATTAGCCTGGCGCGGAGAAGATCCGCTCGCGCTCGGCGGCATCGAGCATCCGCCACTGCCCCGCCGGCAGCTCACCCAGATCAAGGCCACCGAGCGTATGCCGGTGCAGCGTCAGCACGTGGTTGCCGACGGCGGCGAACATGCGCCTAATCTGGTGGTAGCGACCCTCGATCAGGGTGATGCGGGCGCGCCGCGGTTCGAGGATTTCCAGCCCGGCCGGCGCCAGCGGCGTCGATTCCGATTCCAGCAGCAACTCGCCGCTGGCGAAGGTGGCGATCTCGTCGCCGCGCAGATCTTCCGCCAGTGCGGCCTCGTAGATTTTCGGCAGATGCGACTTGGGCGAGGTGATGCGATGCAGCAGCGCGCCGTCGTCGGTCATCAACAACAAGCCGGAGGTTTCGCGATCGAGGCGACCGACCGTGGAGACGATCGGATCGCGGCGACGGAAGCGCGGCGGCAGCAAGTCGTAGACGATGCGGCCGGGGTCCTTGGTCGAGCAGGTGTAGCCGATCGGCTTGTGCAGCAGCAACAGCAGGCCGGGCGCCGGGTCGAGCGGCTCACCATCGATGAAGATGGCGTCATGCGAGACCTTGTCGTCGGCGTACAGCACTTCGCCCCCGGCATCGGTGATGCGACCGTCGCGGAACATCGCAGTCACTTCCTTGCGGCTGCCATAGCCGAGATTGGCAATCAGCTTGACCAGTTTCATTGCACGCCCCTCACCGGATGGCCTCGATCACCTTGAAGCCCTGCGCTTCGCGCAACACCTGGCAACGCGCGAAACCCTCGCGCAATACCGCCTCGTAGGGCAAGTGGCGATTGGCGACCAGCAACAGACGGCCGCCTTGCCGCAGCGCCTGCGATGCGGAACGGATGAACGCCTGCCCGAGTTCCGGACGATCGGCACGATCGACATGGAAGGGCGGATTGCTGACGATGACATCGAAGGCACCGGGCACGCCTGCAGCGACATCGTGCCAGTGGAAACCGAGACGCACGCGCGCGGCATGCATTTCGAGATTCGCCTGCGCCAACGGCAAGGCGCGCGCCTCGGCTTCGAACAGATCCAGGCTGGCGATGCCGGGGCAGCGGCTCAGCAGCGCATCCGACAGATAGCCCCACGCCGCGCCGAAGTCGGCGGCGGCGCCGGCAAGATCGCCGGGCAAGGCGTCGGCGAGCAGGGCCGAGGCGACATCGACGCGATCCCAGGCGAACAGGCCCGGGCGACTGCGATAGCGACCCTCGAGAATCGCCCGCGGTGCGTCGGCCTGTGTCCATTCATCCAGCCGCGCGGCATCGATCTGCGCCGACTCACGCGCTACCCACATCACCCGGCAATGCTGCTTGCTCAGCGAGTGCACCGTGCCAGCCAGCTGGCGCAGGTCGCTTTCGATGCTGCGCGCGCCCTCGTTGTTGTGCGCGCAGACCAGCAGCACGCCACGCGGTGACAACCGTTGCAGGCCTTCGGCGAGGCTGGCACGCGCCGCCTCACGCTGCCGCGTGGGTAGCAGCAGCACAAGATCGAACTCGCCACCGGCCTGATCGGCCACGTCGAAGCCATCACGCTGCAAGGCCGCGGCCCAGGGCTTGAAACTCTGCTGGCAACGCAGGTCACGATTCCGCCACGCGCCCAGCGCGGCACCGCTGCGCGCGCGCAGGAACAGCGCTTGACCCGCCGGCCAAGGCAACAGGCCCTGCTGCAGTGGCAGGAACAACACATCGAGTGCGGGATCGCCGGAATCGGCCACGGAACGCCTTCGCAGGAATCGGAGCGGCGATTCTACCTGCCGCTACACGCCCAGCCGGTCGCGCAGGTCGTACCACAGGGCTCCGAGCGCGGTCAGCGGCACCCGAAAAAGGCGCCCACCCGGGAACGGCAGATGCGGCAGCCGGGCGAAGGCATCGAAGCGCTCGGCCTGGCCACGGATCGCCTCACCCAGCACGCGGCCGATCAGATGGGTGAAGGTCACGCCATGGCCGGAGCAACCCTGCGAGTAGTACAGGTTCGGCGCCAGGCGGCCGACCTGCGGCAGCCTTGAGAGGGTCAGCAGGAAGTTGCCGGTCCAGGCGTAGTCGATACGCACGCCGGCCAACTGCGGGAACACCGCCTCGAGCT
>DASUOA010000485.1:0-14024 GCA_036276895.1 Arenimonas sp.
GGTCGCGGCCACGGCTTCCTCGCCGCGCGCCTGGGCGCTGAGCTTCTCTTCCAGCACCCGGGCCTCGGCCAGGCCTTCCTTCTCCTTGGCCGCGGCGGTGACCTCGCGCACCCGCGCATCGGCCAGGCCCGGCGCGGCGCGCTCGGCCTCGATGCCTTCGGCGAGCTTCTTCTTGGCTTCCGCCTGCTTGCCCGCGGCTTCGAGCTCGGCCTGCGCCAGCGTGGTCAGTTCGATCGCGCGGTGCTTGGACTTCTCTTCATCGGCCTCGGCCTGACGCACCTGCCGTACCAGCTCTTCCTCGGCTTCGGCCTGGGCATTGAGGATGGCGACCTGCTTGGCGCGCTCGGCTTCGCTCACCTCGCGCACTTCCTTGATGCGCTCCTCTTCCTGCGCGACGGTCTTCTCGACTGCGATGCGGTCGCGGATGACGGTGGCGATGATCTGGCGCTGTTCTTCCAGTGCCTTTTCCTTCTCGATGCGCTGCAGCTCGACCTCGCGCTCGCGCGCCACCGCTTCGATCTGCTTGGCGCGGGCGACCTTTTCCACTTCGATTGCAACCGCGCGCAGACGGTTCTGTTCGGCGACTTCCAGTTCGCGCATGCGGTTCTGCTCGCGGATGTCGATCGCCTCCTGGGTGGCGATGCGGGCCTGTTCGGCGCGCAGGCGTTCCTCTTCCTGCACTTTCATGGTCTCGGCCTGCTCGCGCGCGCGGATGGTTTCGATCTCGCGCTGCTGCCGCGCCTCGGCGTCGGCCTGCTGCCGCTCCAGCGCCAGCCCCGCTTCGCGCGTCTCGACGTTCTTCTTCTTGATCGCCAGCTCTTCGTTGCGCTCAAGCTCGTTGGTGATCACGTTCTGCGCGGCGGTCAGCTCGGTGATCTTGCGGATGCCCTCGGCGTCGAGGATGTTGTGCGGGTCCAGCGACGACTTCGGCGTCTGCTCCAGGTAGTCGATCGCCACGTCCTCCAGGATGTAGCCGTTGAGATCGTTGCCGATGACCTCGACGATGCGGTCACGGAAGTCCTGGCGGTTCTCGAACAGTTTGACGAAGTCGATCTGCTTGCCGACCGTCTTCAGCGCCTCGGAGAACTTGGCGTTGAACAACTCGTTGACCGCAGCCTTGTCCGAGGCGCGATCGACACCGATCGACTTGGCCACCTTGAGCACGTCGGCAGAAGTCTCGTTCACCCGCAGGTAGAAGGCGACAGTGATATCGGCGCGCATGTTGTCCTTGCAGATCAGCCCGTCCTTGCCGCGGCGATCGACCTCGAGGGTGATCAAGGAGATCTTCATGAACTCCTTCTTGTAGACCACCGGATAGACCAGGGCACCGGTGAAGTGCACCTTCGGAGTCGACGAGAGGTCGTTGACGATCAGCGCCGTGCCCTGCGGCACCTTGATGTAGAAGGCCTTGAACAGCCCGAACAGGCCGAACAGCAGGACGACGACGAGACCGATCCCGATCAGGAAAGGCATGAGGATGGACAGGTCCATGGGGTTCTACTCCGAAGCGACGAAGCGGGGCGAGGCGGGTGGCCGTCCCCGGGGTTTGGTGGAAGGAAAGGGTAGGAAGACTACACGGCGCCGCGGGCGATGACGCGGTAGGCGTTCTGCGTCGGCAGGTACTCGACCAGCACCACCTCGTCGCCGCGCGTGAACTGGCCCGCATCGGCACGGACCTGCAGCACCAGCCCGGCGGCGCCATCGTCGAGGTCGGCGGTGCCGCGCTGCGCGTTGACGTCCGGGCTGCGCACCCTGGCGACGCGGCCGAGCAGCGAGTCGCTGTCAACCGGCTTGACCTTGGCGAACAGCGGCGTCAGCGGATGCAGCAGCAGCCCGGTGATTGGTAGCGCGATGAGCGTCGCGACGAGCATCAGCCCGGCGCCGAGCAGCCAACGTAATGGGCCGGATGCCAGTTGCTGCAACAGCAGGAGATCGACGAAATAGGAAATCAGCCAGCCAAAAAAGAACACGCCGGTGGCGATCAGGGTCAGCGGCATGCCGTCCAGGCCGTACTTCATCAGCAGGCTGGCGGCGCCGCCGGGGTCCGGCTCTGCACCCTCGGGCAGCGGCGCCAGCTTGACGATCTCGATGTCGACCAGGCCGAGCATCGCAATCAGCCAGTAGGTCACCGCCACGGCCAGCAGGACGCTGAAAACCAGGGTGGGAAAGGACAAGGCGACCTGCAGGAATGTTTCCATCGATCCGGACTTCCGCTCGCATCCAATATGCGATCTCACAGGCCTCAGGATAGGCAATCCGCCGTCCCCTCGCCATGTGTCGGAGGCTGGGTCGGGCTGGTAGAATCGGGCCGTTTTCCATCGCACAGATCAGCATGAGCAAGAGCCGCGACCACCTCGAAATTTCGCTCAAGTCCATCGAGTTCTTCGCCCAGGACGGGCGCCTCGATGCCCACGAGCTGGACCAGCTCTACGCCATCGCCATGCGCGACGGCGTGCTCGACGCCCACGAGGCGAAGGCGCTGAAGTCGGTGATCGACCGCATCCTGCCGCACGAGCTCGACGCCGCGATGCAGGCCAGCCTGGCCGAGATTTCGCGCAAGATCAGCGGCGTTTGACCGTCGCAGGCTGTTGAGCCGGCTGGGCTAGACTGCGGCCATGCGCAGCCAACTGCTCCCCGCCCACGAATACCGCCGCGTCCGCTGGAAGAACCAGCTCGGCTGGACTCGCGAGATCCACTGCGAGCCAGCGGAAGATTGGGACTGGCGGATCTCGATCGCCGAAGTCGACCAGGACGGGCCGTTTTCGGCCTTTCCCGGTTGCGACCGCGAGCTGGTGCTGCTGGCGGGCGAGGGCATGGATCTGCACTTCGACGATGGCGAGACGGTGGAATTGCGGCCGCGGCACGACAGCCATCGCTTCGCCGGCGAGCGCCCGCTGCATGCGACGCTGCCGGCTGGCCCGACCCAGGACTTCAATGTCATCTGGAAGCGCGATCGCGTGTCGGTGCAGGTGCTGCATCGCCCGGTGGTTGGCGCCATGGTGTTTTTCGATGAGCCCGCGGTCACCTGGCTGGTGCATGTGCTCAGCGGCCACGTGACGATCAAGGATCCGCTGGAACCCGTGAGTCTGGGCCACGGCGACAGCGCCTTGCTGCACCACAGCGGGGGCGTCAGCCGGATGATCATCGACGGTGGCGGCGAGGTGTTGCTGGTGAAGGTCGAGCGGCTGGCTCAGCCCTGACGATCGTCTCTCGTCCAGATCACGCCATCGACTACCTGCACCGGAAACTTCGGCACCGGCGTGTAGGCTGGTGGGCACTGCGGCTCACCACTGCGAATGTCGAAGCGGGCGCTGTGCAGCACGCATTCGATTTCGCCTTTCTCGGCATCGATGGCACCGCCGGAGAGCTCGTAGTCCTCGTGGCTGCAGCGGTCTTCCAGCGCATAGAACTGGCCATCGAGGTTGACCACCAGGATCGGCGTGTCGCCGTCCCAGGCGACTGCGCGTTCGCCGGGCAGCAGCTCGGCGATGGTGCAGACATAGGTCCAGCCGTTCATGCCGCGGACTCCACGAGACTCTTCTCCAACACTTCAAAGCGCAGGTCGTCGCGCTTGGGAATGCCGAAGCGCTCGTCGCCATAGGGGAAAGGCTTCTTGATGCCGGTGCGGATGTAGCCACGGCGCTCGTACCACGCGATCAGTTCGTCGCGCACGTCGATCACCGTCATCCGCATCAGCGGCAAGTTCCATTCGTCGCGCGCGATGCGCTCGGCTTCCGCAAGCACGACTTTGCCAAGGCCACTGCCCTGCGCAGGCGGCGTCACCGAGAACATGCCGAAATAGCCGGCACCGCCCTCGTCGGCGATGTGCGCGCAAGCGATCATGCGGCCGCCCTGCTCGGCGATCAGCACGCGACTGCGCGGGCGTGCGATGTCCTCACGCAGCACCTCGGGGTCGATGCGGTTGCCATCGAGGATGTCGGCCTCGGTGGTCCAGCCAGCGCGGCTGGCCTCGCCGCGGTAGGCGGAGGTGACCAGTTCGACCAGCGCGGGGATGTCTTCGGCCGTGGCGGCACGAAAGGCAAGGGTGTCGTTCATGCCGCTATTCATGCCAGCAGTTTGCGTACCTTGGCAATGGCTGCGACCAGGGCATCGATTTCATCGGTGGTGTTGTAGAAGGCCAGGCTGGCGCGGCAGGTCGCCGGCACGCCGTAGAAGGCCATCAGCGGGTGCGCGCAGTGGTGGCCGGAGCGCACGGCGATACCTTCGAGATCGAGCAAGGTGGCGAGGTCGTGGGCGTGTGCGCCTTCGACCAGGAAGGAGATCACCGCCGCCTTCTCCGGCGCGTTGCCGATGATGCGCAGGCCCGGGATGTCCGCCAGCGCCTGCGTGGCATAGCGCAGCAGCGACTGCTCGCGTTCGGCGATGTTCGCCATGCCGAGCTGCTGCAGGTAGTCGACCGCGGCGCCGAGACCGACCACGCCGGCGATGTTCGGGGTGCCGGCTTCGAACTTGTGCGGCGGGTCGTTGAACACCGTCTTGTCGAAGCGCACTTCCTTGATCATCTCGCCGCCGCCGAGAAAGGGCGGCATCGCCTCGAGGTGCTCGCGGCGGGCCCACAGACCGCCGGTGCCAGTGGGGCCGAGCATCTTGTGGCCGGTGAATGCGTAGAAGTCGCAGCCGATCGATTGCACGTCGACCGCCATATGCGGCACCGCCTGCGAGCCGTCGACCAGGGTGGCGACGCCACGCTTGCGCGCTTCCTTGCAGATCTTCGCCACCGGGTTGACGGTGCCGAGTACGTTCGAGACATGGGTGACGCTCAGCAGCTTCACCTCCGGCGTCATCGATGCCAGCAGCGCGTCGAGATCGAGCACGCCTTCGGGCGTGATCTCGGCGACTTTGATCGTTGCGCCGCAGCGCTCGGCCACCAACTGCCAGGGCACGATATTGGCGTGGTGCTCCATGCGCGTGAGCAGGATGGCATCGCCCGGCTGCAGGCGCGGCAGCGCATAGCTGTAGGCAACCAGGTTGATCGCCTGGGTGGTGCCGGAGGTCAGCACCAACTCGTCGCTGCGCGCGTTGATGAAGGCGGCCAACTTGCGTCGCGCGCCTTCGTAGGCTTCGGTCGCCTCGGTGCCGAGGGTGTGTACCGCGCGCGAGACATTGGCGTTGTGCGCGCGGTAGAAATCATCGACGGCATCGATCACCGCCTGCGGCTTCTGCGACGTGTTGGCCGAGTCGAGATAGACCAGCGCTTTGTCGTGCACGCGACGCGACAGCACCGGGAAATCGCTGCGCAGGGCCTGCCAGTCGATGCTCGCGCTCATCTCAGCGTGCCTCGCTGATGCGCTGCGACACCGCCGCAGCCAACGATTCGGCCAGTGCCGGTGCATCCAGCAAGGCCAGCGGCTCGCGCAGGAAGGCATCGATCAGCATGGCGCGTGCGGTGGCTTCGGGAATGCCACGGCTGCGCAGGTAGAACAGCGCGGTGGCGTCGAGGCGGCCGATGGTGGCGCCGTGCGCGGCCTTGACCTCGTCGGCGTGGATCTCCAGCACCGGCTGGCTGTCGATCTCGGCGGCGTCGGAGAGCAGCAGGTTCTTGTTCGACAGGTTGGCATCGCCGCCGTCGGCGCCGGCTTCGATCAGGATGCCGCCGTGGAAGACGACGCGGCTGCGATCGCGGGCGAGGCCACGCCAGAGCAGCTCGCTGGTGGTATCGCGGGCGGCGTGGGTGATGCCAAGGCGGGTATCGACATGACGGCGACCATCGCCGAACAGGGCGCCGCCGGCGTGCAGGCGGGCGCCTTCACCGGCCAGGCTGACGTTGAGTTCGTGTCGCGACAGCGCGGCGCCGAGTTCGAGGTCGAGGCGGCGGTACTCGGCACCGGCTTCGAGGCGGGCATCGGTACGCAGGACCGAAGTCGCGCCACCGGACTCCGATTGCAGGCGGGCGTGGCGCAGGTGCGCGCCTTCGCCGACGACGATGTCGATCAGCTGGTTGTGCAGGTGGCGATGCTCGCCGCTGCCGAGCTGATGCTCGACGACGGTGAGGCTGGCGCTTGCGCCCAGGCGCAGGCGGTGGCGCAGATGGGTGGCCAGGTCGGCCGCGGCGGGTGCGCCGACAAAGACCAGCTGCAGCGGCAGTTCGATCCGCGCGCCGGCGGTAACGTCGATCAGCACGCCGTCGAGCGCCAGCGCGGTATTCAGGCGTGCGAAGACTTCGTCGCTCAGCTCGAAGCGGCGTTCGCGCAGTTCGCGCGCCTGGGCTTCATCGGCGGCCAGTGGACGAACGATCAAGCCATCGGCCAGTGCATCGAGCTGCGACAGCGCCGCATCGAAGCAGCCGTTGACGAACACCGCGCGCGGCGCCGGGATGTCGGCGAGCAGCGACGCATCGATCGCCGTCGCTTTGCCGGTAATCGCGAGGCTGCGCTGGCCCAGCGCGCGCAGCGAGGTGTACTTCCAGCGCTCGGCGCGGTGCAGAGGAAGTCCATCGGCGAGTGCGGCGTCCATCGCGGCACGGCGCTCGGCGTCAACGGCGAATGGCTGCGCCTCGAATCCGGCCTTCAAGGAGTCGAGCAGGACACTCATACATGCGCCTCGGGCGTCACGCGGTCCTTGATCCACGCATAACCGTGCTGCTCCAGCTGCAGCGCCAGCTCGGGCCCGCCGCTCTCGACGATGCGTCCGTCGGCCAGCACATGCACCACGTCGGGCTTGATGTAGTCGAGCAGTCGCTGGTAGTGGGTGATGACCAGGAAGGCGCGGGCCGGGTCGCGCATCAGGTTGACGCCATCGGCGACGGCTTTCAGTGCATCGATGTCGAGGCCGGAATCGGTCTCGTCGAGGATGGCGAGCTTGGGCTCGAGCAGGGCCAGCTGGAAGATCTCGTTGCGCTTCTTCTCGCCGCCGGAGAAGCCTTCGTTGACCGCGCGGTGCAGCAGCTCGTCCTTGAGGTGCAGCACCGACAGCTTCTCGCGCACGCGCTTGAGGAAGGCCATCGAGTCGAGTTCGTCTTCGCCGCGGTGCTTGCGTTGTGCGTTGAGCGCGGCGCGCAGGAAGTAGGTGTTGTTGACGCCGGGAATCTCGACCGGGTACTGGAAGGCGAGGAACACACCCTCGGCGGCACGCTCTTCCGGTTCCAGCGCCAGCAGGTCCTTGCCCTCGAACTGCACCGAGCCCTCAACCACGTCGTAGCCTTCGCGGCCGGCCAGTACATTGCCCAGCGTCGACTTGCCGGCGCCGTTCGGGCCCATGATGGCGTGCACCTCTCCGGGCTTCACGCTCAGCGAAAGACCCTTGAGGATCTCCTTGCCGGCGACGCGCACGTGCAGGTTGTCGATGGTCAGCATGTTCATTTTTCCGTTCGGTTCTGGTTCCCCTCTGCCGCTGGCGGAAGAGGGCTGGGGGAGAGGGTCAGTCTTTGCGACGCAGCAGCAGATAGGTAAACGCCTGCTGCCCGCCCATCGGCGTGGCATGCAATTCGCGGCTGTCATTAACCGGATCGAAGCCCGCGGCGAATTCATCGGCCAGCGACGCCGCGTCGTAGCGGCAGATCGGCAGACCGCTGCAGCGTTCCGGCCCGTCGAGCGCGAAGGTGGCGAGCAGCAGATGGCCACCGGGGCGGATGCTGCGCGCGGCCAGCTCGGCGTAGCGGCAGCGATCTCCAGCCTCGGTCAGGAAGTGGAACACCGCGCGGTCGTGCCAGAGCCCGTAATACGCCTCGGGCAATTGCACCTTGAGGATGTCGGCGGCATTCCAGGTGACATCCTTGCCGGCGGCACCGAGGCGCTCTCGCGAATCGGCCAGCGCTGCTTCCGACAGATCGAGCACGGTCACGGCGAGAAAGCCGCGCGCCAGCAGATCGTCGACCAGGGTGGCGCGGCCACCGCCGACGTCGATCACCGGCAGGCGGCGATCGAGTTCGAGGCCGTCGATCAGCCGCAGCGATTCGTTCAGCCGCGGGCGGAACCAGCTGGTCTGGGTCTCAGCCTTGCCGCTGTAGATCGACTGCCAATGCGCTTGCCGTTCGCTCATCCGACGGCTCCTTCCAGCGACACATCAAGCAGCTTCTTGGCTTCGACCGCAAACTCCATCGGCAGCTCGCGGAACACCTGCTTGCAGAAGCCGTCGACGATCAGGCTCACCGCATCTTCTTCGCCGATGCCGCGCGAGCGGCAGTAGAACAGCTGGTCGTCGCTGATCTTCGAGGTGGTCGCTTCATGCTCGACCGTCGCGGTTGGATGCTTGACCTCGATATAGGGGAAGGTGTGCGCGCCGCACTTCTTCCCGATCAGCAAGCTGTCGCACTGGGTGTAGTTGCGCGCGTTCTCGGCGGTCTTCTCGATCTTGACCAGGCCGCGGTAGGTGTTCTGGCCGCGACCGGCGCTGATGCCCTTGCTGATGATCTTGCTCTTGGTGTTGCGGCCGAGGTGGATCATCTTGGTGCCGGTATCGGCCTGCTGGCAGTGGTGGGTCAGCGCCACCGAGTAGAACTCGCCGGTCGAGTCGTCGCCGCGCAGCACGCAGCTCGGGTACTTCCAGGTGATGGCCGAGCCGGTCTCGACTTGCGTCCAGCTGACCTTGCTGCGTGCACCACGGCAGTCGGCGCGCTTGGTAACGAAGTTGTAGATGCCGCCGACGCCGTTCTCATCGCCCGGATACCAGTTCTGCACCGTCGAGTACTTGATCTCGGCATCGTCGAGCGCCACCAGCTCGACCACCGCCGCGTGCAACTGGTTCTCGTCGCGCATCGGCGCGGTGCAGCCTTCGAGGTAGCTCACGTGGCTGCCGGCCTCGGCGATGATCAGGGTGCGCTCGAACTGACCGGTGTGGCCGGCGTTGATGCGGAAGTAGGTCGACAGCTCCATCGGGCAGCGCACGCCCTTGGGGATGAACACGAAGCTGCCGTCGGAGAACACCGCGGAGTTCAGCGCCGCGAAATAGTTGTCGCCGGTCGGCACCACTGAACCGAGGTATTGCTTGACCAGTTCAGGATGCTCGCGGATCGCTTCCGACATCGAGCAGAAGATCACGCCGCGCTCGGCCAGCTCCTTGCGGAAGGTGGTGCCGACCGAGACCGAGTCGAATACCGCGTCGACCGCGACACCGGCGAGCTTGGCGCGCTCGTGCAACGGCACGCCGAGCTTGTCGTAAGTGTCGATCAGCTCCTGCGGTACGTCGGCGAGTGTCGCGTACTTGGCCTTGGGCGCGCTGTAGTAGCTGAGCGCCTGCAGGTCGATCGGCGCGATCCTGAGCTTGGCCCATTCCGGCATCGGCATGGTCAGGAAATGCCGGTAGGCGGCCAGGCGCCACTCGGTCATCCATTCCGGCTCGTCCTTCTTGGCCGACAGCGCGCGGATGATGTCCTCCGACAGACCCGGCGGCAGCGTGTCCGACTCGATGTCGGTGATGAATCCGGCGCTGTACTTGCGTGCCAGTGCGGTTTCAATTTCGGGATTTTCAACGGCCATGGTCTTGCCTTAGGCCCCCGCCAGTTGCAGGGGAATGCGTTTGGGTTGCTGCATCATTTCGGCCAGGCTCACGCTGCGCAGGGCGCTGGCGATGATGTCGTTGACGTAGCGCCATTGGCCGGCGACACCGCAGTGCGATTCGAGCTCGCAGTTGGAGTGGTCGCCGCTGCATTCGGTCATGCCGAGCTTTCCTTCGATTGCTTCGACCACGTCGATCAGGGCGATCTGTGCCGCCGGTCGCGCCAGCCGGTAGCCACCGCTGGCGCCGCGGAAGCTCTCGACCAGCCCGGCACGGGCCAAGGGCTTGAGCACCTTGGCCACCGTCGGCAATTCGAGCCGCGCCTGCTCGGCCAGCTCGGCGGCGGCGTGCACGCGCGCCGGCTGCCTCGCCAGGGTGGCCAGGATCAGGGTGGCGTAGTCGGTAAGTCGGGTGACGCGGAGCATGGGCGTGGCCGATCAATCAGTACCGATATTGTACGGATTGGCGGGGCGCGACTCAATTGATGCCGGTCAAGGCACGTGGCCGCCTGCACCCGCGCTGCGTTGAGTGTGCTCCAGCGAACCGACACAGCGCGCGCAGCGGGCTAGCTTCGAGCGAGGCCTGTAGCCAGGCCTTCCGCACCACGCGGGGGCTTGGCTTGCAGCCATCCGCTGTCGCCAACGGGAGACCCATCATGCGCAGCACACTGTTGAGAACGACGTCCATCGCCCTGGTGGCGATGCTGGCCGGCGGTTGCGGGACGATGGAGCCGCGCTACAGCGATCGCGGTTACAACGATTCGCGCAGCTACGACCGCTACGACAACCGCTACGATCGCCGCTGCGCCAATTGTGGCGTGGTCGAGCGCATCGACATGGTCTGGGCGCACGATCGCGCCAGCGGTGGCGGTGCGGTGATCGGCGCGGTCATCGGCGGCGTGGTCGGCAACCAGATCGGTTCGGGCAGCGGCCGCGATGCCGCCACCGTGGCCGGTGCCATTGCCGGCGGCGTGATCGGCCACCGGGTCGAGCAGCGCCAGCAGGGCGATCGCCAGTACTACCAGTTCCAGATCCGTCTCGACGATGGCCGCTGGGCCACCGTGACCCAGCGCAACAATCCCGGTGTGCGAGTTGGTAGCCGTGTGATCATCGAGAACGACCAGCTGAGCCATATGCGCTAGTGCGGGGCCGCCAGATGCGGCCGATGCGGCGGTTGTCCTCGATGACCGTCGCATAGCAGGCGCAGCTGGCCGCTTCGAGGCCGGGCCGGTCGCGTATATCGATCTCGCCGCGGCTGTAATGGATCAGCCCGCGACGTTGCAGCTTGCCGGCGGCGATGCTGATCGCACTGCGCTGCACACCGAGCAAGTCGGCCAGCGCCTGGTGGGTGAGATGCAGGCGCTCGCCGTCGGCGCGGTCCTGGCTGAGCAGCAGGCAACGCGCCAAGCGCGGTTCGATCTCATGGAAGTGCGTGCACACCGCGGATTGCGCCAGTTGCGCGAGCTGCAGGTAGAGGCTGTGCGCGAGTGCACGCTCGAGCATCGGGCAGTCGGGCAGCAGACGCAGCAGTCGGCCCGCCGGCAGGCGCCACGCGCTGCCGGCACTGTGCACCCGCGCGGCAAACGGCATCACCTGCACACCCAACACCAGGCTGGCACCGAGCACACCTTCGTTGCCGACGATGCCGATTTCCAGCGGTGGATGACCGGCCACCTGGGCCAGCAGGGAAATGCTGCCAGTGACCGGAAACAGCACGTTGCGGATGCGCAGGTGTGCCTCGCACAGCCGGCTCTCCGGTGGCAGCTGTTCCTTCACGCAGTGCGCCAGCAGCAGCACGCGCTCGCTGCGCGGCAGCGCCGCGACGAGACGGTTGACTGGACTTCTGGACGCGGTTGCGGACACAGGCGGCTCCACGGCAAGGGGATAGCGCCGTGCACGGTGCAGGCGCAGCGCGTCGTGCTGTCACTTTGCGCGCGGCACGAACGGGCGTCGGTGCGTTGGAGCACGCAGCCGGGCCGGTCGCAACCCGTCAGCGTCGGCGCGACGCAAGGTGGCGATGCTCCCCGGCGCAAGGAAGTGAACGATGTCGGTTGTTGCAGGTCGATAGGACTATGATGGATTTCGATTCGCCCAGCCGCCGCGGAGGCCACATGTCCAGTTTCGCGATTGATCCGGGCGACCGGCCCGGGTTGCGCCAGATAGCGCAGCAGCAGCTGGCGGCGGGCATCGCGCCTACCAGCCGCGGCTGGGGTGTCAGTGTCGAGGCACTGGCCATGCTGCACCGACTCGCCAGTGCGCCGGCCAGCGCCGGCGACGCGTTGAAGCTGCTGCACGAGTTGCAGGTCCACCAGGTGGAGCTGGACCTCCAGCACGCCCAGCTCGAGGCCAACGAGCGCGAAACGGCGGAGGAGCTCGCCCGCTACCGGACGCTGTTCGAGCGGGCGCCGGTCGCTTGTCTGGTGCTCGATGCCGAGCTCCGGATCGAGCAATGCAATCGTGCCGGCGCTGTCCTGCTTGGTGGCAGCGACGGCGAGGTGTGCGGTCGAAAGTTCGATGAGTTGTTGTCGCGCGAAAGCCGACCGTCGTTTTTCGGTCTGCTCGATGCGCTGCGCGCGGGCGTGGAGAATCCTTCGGGTACGGTCCGTCCGCTGGGTGGCGCGGGTGCGTCGCGGCTCTGGCGGGTCGCGGTCAGCGCCCCGGCCGGCAGCGACGGGGTCCTGCTGGTCGTGATTGAAGACGCTGGGCCGATCGCCGGCTGATGGCAGGATCGGACTCCGCATCGCGCCGCAAGCGCAGCGCGCGGAGCAAGGCGGCGCCGGTGGCCGCGGCGCCGCCGGGGCGTCTCCAGGTGCCGGAGGGCTGCGTTCGCGTGGTCGGCATCGGCGCGTCGGCCGGCGGGCTGGAGGCGCTTGAGCAGTTCTTCGGTGCCATGCCAGCCGACAGCGGCATGGCCTTCGTGGTGGTGCAGCATCTCGATCCGACGCAGAAGGCGCTGTTGCCGCAATTGCTGCAGCGGGCGACGGCAATGCCGGTGCAGCAGGCGACACAGGGCGTGCACCTTGCGCCAGACGGCGTGTACGTGATTCCGCCCGGCTGCGAACTCAGCCTCGTCGGCGATGCGCTCAGGCTGGAGCAGCCGGTCGAGCCGCGCGGGCTGCGGCTTCCGGTGAACGTGCTGTTCTCCTCGCTGGCGAGCGAGCGCGGCGAGCAGGCGATCGCGGTTGTGCTTTCGGGCATGGGCGCCGATGGCAGCCTCGGCATGCAGGCGATCAAGGCCGCAGGCGGCCTGACAGCGGCGCAGGACCCGGTCAGCGCGCAGTTCGACGCGATGCCGCGCAACGCCATCGCCACCGGCTGCGTCGATATCGTCGAGGCGGCCGACGATCTGCCCGGACGTATCCTCGACGTGGCGACGCGCTCGCAGGTTGCGCACGTCACGGCATCGGACGCTGCGGCGGTTGCCGGCGACCACCCGCCGTTCGAGCGCATCATCGACCTGCTGCGCCGGCGCACCCGGCACGACTTCAGCCTGTACAAGGCCAGCACCCTGGAGCGGCGGGTCGAGCGGCGCATGGCGATCCACGATATCGAGTCGGTCGACGGCTATGCCGACTTCATCGAGCACAACACGCAGGAGACCGACCTGCTGTTCAAGGAGCTGCTGATCGGCGTGACCGGGTTCTTCCGCGACGCGCCGGTCTGGGACTATCTGGCGGAAACGGCGCTGCCGGAGTTGCTGGCACGCACGGGCGATGCGCAGCCGCTGCGGGTCTGGAGCATTGGCTGCTCCACCGGCGAGGAAGCGTATTCGCTGGCAATGTTGTTCTGCGAGGCGTTCGAGCGGCTGCCGAAGCCACAGGCGATGAGCCTGCAGATTTTCGCCACCGACATCAGCCCCGATGCCATCGCCCTGGCGCGACGCGGCCGCTATCCGTTGACGATCGCCGACAGCGTGTCGCCGCAGCGCCTGGCGACCTTCTTCGATGCGCACCAGACCTACTATGAAGTCAGGAAGTGCATCCGCGATCTGGTGTTGTTCGCGCAGCACGATGTGGTGCTGGACCCGCCGTTTACCCGCATCGATCTGCTGGTCTGCCGCAACCTGCTGATCTATTTCGTGCCGGAGCTGCAGCGCCGGCTGTTGCCGCTGTTCCACTACAGCCTGCGTCGAGGAGGCATGCTGCTGTTGGGCAGCTCCGAGACGATCGGCCGCTTTGCCCATCTGTTTTCTCCCGTCCAGTCGCGGCTGCGCCTCTACGCGCGACAGGACGACGTTGCCGTCCACGGCCCCGACCTGCTGCTCAATTCATTCCCGCCCTTGATCAGCGCCGCAAAGGATTTGCCCATGCCATCCACCGATGCCCGCAACCCCAGCGCCGACGGCCTGCAGAAGGCGGCCGACGCCGTCCTGCTGGGCGGCTTTGCGCCGGCTGCGGTGGTGATCAACGGCGATGGCGACATCGTCTACATCAGCGGGCGAACCGGAAAGTACCTGGAGCCGGCCGCGGGTAAGGCGAACTGGAGCATCCATGCGATGGCGCGCGACGGCTTGCGCGAGGCGCTTTCCGAGGCGCTGCGCCTGCTCCCGCAGCAGCGCGAACCGTTGCAACT
>DASUOA010000486.1:0-2985 GCA_036276895.1 Arenimonas sp.
GACCGGCATTTCGGCGCCCCCGTGCGCCTCAGCGTAGCGGTGGGCGAGGTGGCCGGCGCCACCGCCGCCGCGCTCGAGGCGGGCGAGCGCGAGGCGCGCCGCGCCGATGCGGTCAAGGCGGTGCACAGCGACGGCTTCGTGCAGGACCTCGTCAACCTGTTCGACGCCAAGGTCGTCGATTCCACCATTCGGGAAAGCAAATGAAAGGCAATATCGGCCAGCTGATGAAGCAGGCGCAGCAGATGCAGGAGAACATGCGCCGCATGCAGGAAAGCCTCGCCTCGCTCGAGGTCGAGGGCCAGTCGGGCGCAGGCATGGTCAAGGTGCAGATGACCTGCAAGCACGAGGTGAAGCGCGTCACGATCGATCCGTCACTCGTGGGCGATGACCGCGAGATGCTCGAGGACCTGGTCGCGGCCGCGTTCAACGACGCCGCGCACAAGGTGGAGGCGACCATCCAGGAGAAGATGAGCGGCATGACCGCCGGCCTGGGGCTTCCCCCGGGCTTCAAGCTGCCTTTTTGAAGAACGACCCCGTTCCTTCGGCAAAGGGGCTGGACGCGCTGATCCAGGCGTTGCGCGTGCTGCCGGGAGTCGGGCCGCGCTCGGCGCAGCGCATGGCCTACCATCTCCTGCAGCATGATCGCGCGGGCGCGGAGCAGCTGGCGGGCGCCTTGTCCGCGGCCCTCGCCGGCGTGCGGCGCTGCGCCAAGTGCAACAACTTCACCGAGGAAGCGGTGTGCGCGCTGTGCCGCTCGCCGCGGCGCGATGCCTCGCTGCTCTGCGTGGTGGAAACCCCGGCGGACCTCGCCATGGTGGAGCAGACGCTCAGCTATTCGGGCATGTACTTCGTGCTCATGGGCCGCCTTTCGCCGCTCGACGGCGTCGGGCCGCGCGACATCGGCCTGGACCGGCTGCTGGCGCGGGCGGCCGAAGGCGTGCAGGAGGTGATCCTCGCCACCAACTTCACCAACGAGGGGGAAGCCACCGCCCACTACATCGCCGAGATGCTGCGCTTGCGCGACATCAAGGTGAGCCGCATCGCGCGCGGCGTGCCGCTGGGCGGCGAGCTCGAGTACGTCGACGCCGGCACCATCTCGCAGGCGCTGCTCGACCGGCGCGGCATCTAGGAGTATTTTCCGGCGATGATGAAAAGCCTTCTTGCCGCATTGCTTGCGGCCGCGGTCGCCGCGCCGCTGGGCGCGCTGGCGCAGCCCTATCCGTCCAAGCCCGTGCGGGTCGTGGTCACCTTCCCCCCGGGATCCACCCCCGACATCGTCGGCCGCGCGCTCGCCAGCCGGCTGCAGGAATCGATGGGCCAGCCCTTCGTGGTCGAGAACCGCGCGGGCGCCGGCGGCAACATCGGCGCCGACGCCGTGGCGAAGGCGCCGGCCGACGGCTATACGCTGCTGGTCAGCACCAACGGCGTGTTCGCCATCAACAAGGCGCTCTACAAGAGCATGCCTTTCGATCCGGACAAGGACCTGGTGCCCGTGTCGCTGCTCGCGACGGCGCCGCAAATGCTCGTCGTCAACCCCTCGCTCGGGCTGAGCAGCTTCAAGGAGTTCCTGCAGCACGTGCGCAGCAATCCCGGCAAGCTGTCCTACGGCTCGGTTGGCGCCGGCAGCGCCTCGCACCTCACGATGGAGCTGCTGAAGAGCGACGCCGGCGTGTTCATCGTGCACATCCCCTACAAAGGCTTCCCGCCGGCGGTCACCGACATGCTGGGCGGCAACATCCACACCATGTTCGCCATCGTGCCGGGCGTGCTGGCGCACGTGAAGGCCGGCAAGATGACCGGCCTCGCCGTCACGGCGCTCAAGCGCAGCCCGCTCGCCCCGGAAGTTCCCAGCGTGGCCGAGCTGGGCTATCCGCAGCTCGAGTCGCTCGCCTGGATCGGCCTCGCGGCGCCCGCGGGTACGCCCGCCGAGGTATTGAGCCGCCTGAGCAGCGCCACCGTGAGCGCCATGCGGACCGAGGACGTGCGCGGCCTTCTTGGCAAGCAGGGCTTCGATGTCGTGGCCAACACGCCGCAGGAGTTTTCCCAGTGGATAGGGGCCGAATCGGCGAAGTGGGGCGGGGTCATCAAGGCGAGCGGCGCGGTCGTCGACTAGGGAACTTTGCGGGGGCGGGCCGCTCTTAACTCTCTTCCCGGCGTGCGGCCGGAAAAAAAGCAGAGGCAAGTCGGATTTTCGTCGTAAATCGTTGACAGGGTTTCCCCGCACTCGCTATAATCTTTGGCTCAGTCAGGTGATGTTCTCGGGCGCGGGGTGGAGCAGTCTGGCAGCTCGTCGGGCTCATAACCCGAAGGTCAGAGGTTCAAATCCTCTCCCCGCAACCAGCCGCATCGACGTACCAGCGCCTTCCGGCGTTCGCTCTTTAAAAATTCGCAGCCGATAAGTGTGGGCGCTTGAGCTGATGGCGCCGAACGCGAAGGATTCACGAACGCCCCCGGGCGTTGGGCCGCAAGGTTCTCCGATGCGAACGGCAAAGCATCTAGCAAGTGCTCACAGAGAAGTAAACCTCGTTTACTTTGAGTGATGCACCAGTAGTACTGAAGTAATTGCAGGTCAAAGTCTTTAATTGAAGAGTTTGATCCTGGCTCAGATTGAACGCTGGCGGCATGCCTTACACATGCAAGTCGAGCGGCAGCGCGGGGGCAACCCTGGCGGCGAGCGGCGGACGGGTGAGTAATGCATCGGAACGTGTCCTCTTGTGGGGGATAACCAGTCGAAAGACTGGCTAATACCGCATGAGCTCGAGAGAGGAAAGCAGGGGACCCGCAAGGGCCTTGCGCGAGAGGAGCGGCCGATGCCCGATTAGCTAGTTGGTGGGGTAACGGCCTACCAAGGCGACGATCGGTAGCTGGTCTGAGAGGACGACCAGCCACACTGGGACTGAGACACGGCCCAGACTCCTACGGGAGGCAGCAGTGGGGAATTTTGGACAATGGGGGCAACCCTGATCCAGCCATGCCGCGTGTGTG
>DASUOA010000487.1:0-6873 GCA_036276895.1 Arenimonas sp.
GAGGACGCGCGCATGCAGTTCGACGTGCGTTACTACCTGATCGCGATCCAGTTCATCATTTTCGATCTGGAAATCGCGTTCGTGTTTCCGTGGGCGGTGAATTTCCGCGACCTCGGCATCGTCGGTCTCACCGAGATGGGCATCTTCATCGGCCTGCTGGTGCTGGGCTTCGTTTACGTCTGGAAGAAGGGAGCGCTGGAATGGGAGTGATCCAGACGATTTCGCGCACGATGAACAATCCCGAGCCGATCGGGATCGTCGACGACATCCTGCGCCCCGAAGGCGACAACCCGCTGCTCGAGCGCGGTTTCGTCACCACCTCGGTCGATACACTCGTGAATTGGGCCCGCACCGGTTCGATGTGGCCGATGACCTTCGGTCTGGCCTGCTGTGCCGTCGAGATGATGCATGCCGGCGCCTCGCGCCTCGACCTCGACCGCTACGGCGTGATCTTCCGGCCGTCGCCGCGGCAGTCCGACGTGATGATCGTCGCCGGCACCCTGGTCAACAAGATGGCGCCGGCGTTGCGCAAGGTCTACGACCAGATGCCCGACCCGAAGTGGGTGATTTCGATGGGCAGCTGCGCCAACGGCGGCGGCTACTATCACTACTCGTATTCGGTGGTGCGCGGCTGCGATCGCGTGGTGCCGGTCGACATCTACGTGCCGGGCTGCCCGCCGACGGCCGAAGCGCTGGTGTACGGCATCCTGCAATTGCAGAAGAAGATCCGTCGCACCAACACCATCGCCCGCTAATCAGGCATTCCTGACCATGGCCGAACAAACTATGACCCTCGCCGAGCGCCTGAAGTCGCGCTTTGCCGACAAGGTGATCAGCCTCGTCGAAGCGCACGGCGAGACAACGCTGGAAGTCGCTGCCGCCGATTTCGCCGACGTCGCCCGCGCACTGCGCGACGAAGCGGACTTCCGCTTCGAACAGCTGATCGACCTCTGCGGTGTCGATTACCTTGGCTACGGACAGGACGAGTGGGACACCACCGACGTCTCCTCCGAGGGCTTCTCGCGCGGCGTCGAGGGCGAAGGCCCTGGACGTTTCAACTGGGCCAACCGTCCAATGGGCAAGGGTCCGGACAAGCGCTTTGCCGCCGTTGCCCACCTGCTGTCGATCCAGCACAACCGCCGCCTGCGCCTGCGCTGCTTCGCTGTCGACAACGCGTTGCCGATCGTGCCGTCGCTGATCGATGTGCATCCGGGCGTGAACTGGTTCGAGCGCGAAGCCTTCGACCTGTTCGGCATCATCTTCGAAGGCCATCCGGACCTGCGTCGCATCCTCACCGACTACGGCTTCGTCGGCCATCCCTTCCGCAAGGACTTCCCGCTGATCGGCAACGTCGAAGTGCGCTACGACGCCGAGAAGCAGCGCGTGGTCTATGAACCGGTCTCGATCGAGCCGCGCGTGCTGGTGCCGCGCGTCGTGCGCGAAGACTCGCGTTGGCAGCAGGCCGCCGCCGAGCAGGGGCAGAACCCATGAGCGAAACCCAGGAAATCCGCAATTACACGCTGAACTTCGGCCCGCAGCATCCGGCCGCGCACGGCGTGCTGCGCCTCGTGCTGGAGATGGACGGCGAGACGGTGATGCGCGCCGATCCGCACGTCGGCCTGCTGCATCGCGGCACCGAGAAGCTGGCGGAAAGCAAGCCGTTCAACCAGTCGATCGGTTACATGGACCGCCTCGACTACGTCTCGATGATGTGCAACGAGCACGCCTACGTGCGCGCCATCGAGAAGCTGCTCGGCATCGAGGCGCCGGTCCGTGCGCAGTACATCCGCACGATGTTCGACGAGATCACCCGCATCCTGAACCATCTGATGTGGATCGGCTCCAACGGCCTCGACCTCGGCGCGATGGCGGTGTTCCTGTACGCCTTCCGCGAGCGCGAAGAGCTGATGGACTGCTACGAGGCGGTGTCCGGTGCGCGCATGCACGCCACCTACTACCGTCCGGGTGGCGTTGCCCGCGACCTGCCGGATGCGATGCCGAAGTACCGCGAGTCGCCATTCCGCAAGGCCGGCGAGATGAAGCGCATCAACGCCTGGCGCGAGGGCTCGCTGCTCGACTTCCTCGATGCCTTCTGCGACGACTTCCCCAAGCGTGTCGACGAGTACGAGACCCTGCTCACCGACAACCGCATCTGGAAGCAGCGCACCGTCGGTATCGGCGTGGTCACGCCCGAGATGGCGCTGGCCTGGGGCATGAGTGGCCCCATGCTGCGCGGCTCCGGCATCGCCTGGGACCTGCGCAAGAAGCAGCCCTATGCCGCTTACGACCAGGTCGACTTCGATATTCCGGTCGGCGTCCAGGGCGATTGCTACGACCGCTACCTGGTGCGCGTCGAGGAGATGCGCCAGTCCACCCGCATCATCAAGCAGTGCGTCGCCTGGCTGCGCGCCAACCATGGCCCGGTGATGGTGAAGAACTTCAAGGTCGCGCCGCCCTCCCGCGAGGAGATGAAGGACGACATGGAAGCGCTGATCCATCACTTCAAGCTGTTCACCGAAGGCTATTGCGTGCCCGTGGGCGAGGCTTATGCCGCGGTTGAGGCACCCAAGGGCGAGTTCGGCGCCTACATCGTCTCCGATGGCGCCAACAAGCCGTTCCGCCTGAAGCTGCGCGCCCCGGGCTTCGCCCATCTGTCGTCGATGGACACCATCGTGCGCGGGCACATGCTGCCCGACGTGGTGGCGATGATCGGCACCTACGACATCGTCTTCGGCGAGATCGACCGCTAAGGATTCTTGCTGCATGAAAGCAACCGGAAATTTCGAGGCTTGCCAACACGTCGACCCGATGGTCGCGTTGACCGATGCCACGCGCGCCCACATCGACCATTGGGTCGCCAAGTTCCCGCCGGACCGCAAGCGCTCGGCGCTGATCCAGTCGCTGATGGCGGCGCAGGAGCAGCACGGCGGCTGGCTCACCGACGAATTGATCGCCGCCGTCTGCAAGTACCTCGAGCTGCCGCCGGTATGGGGCTACGAGGTGGCGACCTTCTATTCGATGTTCGATCTGGCGCCGGTTGGCCGGCACAAGGTCGCCATCTGCACCAACATCAGCTGCTGGCTCAACGGCGCCGAAGACGTCGTCCGCCACTGCGAATCGAAGCTCGGCATCAAGCATGGCCAGAGCACGCCGGACGGCCGCATCTTCCTCAAGATCGAAGAGGAATGCGTGGCCGCCTGCGCCGGTGCACCGGTGGTGGTGATCGACGGGCATTACCACGAGAAGGCGACCTTCGCACAGGTCGACGCACTGCTCGACGGGCTGGAGTAAGCACACGATGGCGCATCACGCACCGCATGCCACCGGTCCTGTCGGCCCCGCGCCGCAGGAGCACAACGTCGTCTATACGACGCTGCATTTCGACAAGCCCTGGTCCTACGAGAGCTATCTCAAGACCGGTGGCTATGCCGCCTGGCGCAAGATCCTCACCGAGAAGATCCCGCCCGAGCAGGTCATCGAGATGGTCAAGCAGTCCGGCCTGCGTGGCCGTGGCGGCGCAGGCTTTCCGACCGGCCTGAAGTGGAGCTTCATGCCGCGCAACGCGCCGGGGCAGAAGTACATCCTCTGCAACTCCGACGAGTCCGAGCCCGGCACCTGCAAGGACCGCGACATCCTGCGCTACAACCCGCATGCGGTGATCGAGGGCATGGCGATTGCGTGCTACGCGATGGGCGCAACGGTTGGCTACAACTACCTGCGCGGTGAGTTCCACCACGAGCCCTTCGAGCATCTGGAAGAAGCGCTGAAGGAGGCCTACGCCAACGGCTGGCTGGGCAAGAACATCCAGGGCAGCGGCGTCGACGTCGACATGTACGCCGCGCTCGGTGCCGGCGCCTACATCTGCGGCGAGGAAACCGCGCTGATGGAGTCGCTGGAAGGCAAGAAGGGACAGCCGCGCTACAAGCCGCCGTTCCCGGCCAACTACGGCCTTTACGGTCGGCCGACCACGATCAACAACACCGAGACTTATGCCTCGGTGCCGGCAATCATCCGCAATGGCGCCGAGTGGTTCCTCAATCTGGGCAAGCCGAACAATGGCGGCCCGAAAGTGTTCTCGGTGTCCGGGCACGTCAACAATCCCGGCAACTTCGAGATCCGTCTCGGCACCTCGTTTTCCGAGCTGCTTGAAATGGCCGGTGGCGTGCGCGGTGGTCGCAAGCTGAAGGCAGTGATCCCGGGTGGTTCGTCTATGCCGGTGCTGCCGGCCGAGACCATGATGGCCTGCACCATGGATTACGACTCGATCCAGAAGGCAGGCAGTGGCCTCGGCTCGGGCGCTGTGATCGTGATGGACGAGACCACCTGCATGGTGCGCGCCTGCCATCGCATCTCGCGGTTCTACTACAAGGAAAGCTGCGGCCAGTGCACACCCTGCCGCGAGGGCACCGGCTGGATGTACCGCGTGCTGGGCCGCATCGTCGCGAAGGAAGCAACCATGGACGACCTGCATCGCCTCAAGGGTGCCGCCGGCCAGATCGAAGGCCACACCATTTGCGCCTTCGGCGAAGCGGCCGCGTGGCCGGTACAGGGCTTCCTGCGCCATTTCTGGCACGAGTTCGAGTACGCCATCAAGAACAAGCGCTTCTTGGTTGATGACGAAGCGCAGGGCAACGTGGAGAAGGCCGCATGAGCGCGGTGCCGAGCAACCCGGTCGCCAGCGACCTGGTGAATATCGAGATCGACGGCCAGGCGCTGCAGACGCCGAAGGGTTCGATGATCATCCACGCCGCCGACAAGGCCGGCATTCCGATTCCGCGCTTCTGCTACCACGAGAAGTTGCCGATCGCGGCCAACTGCCGCATGTGCCTGGTCGACGTCGAGAAGATGCCGAAGCCGGCGCCGGCCTGTGCCACGCCGGTGATGGAAGGCATGAAGATCACTACCCAGACCAAGCGCGCGCTTGATGCGCAGCGCAATGTCATGGAACTGCTGCTGATCAATCATCCGCTGGACTGCCCGATCTGCGACCAGGGCGGCGAGTGCGAGCTGCAGGACGTGTCGATGGGTTATGGCCGCTCGGTCAGCCGTTATGTCGACCGCAAGCGCGTGGTCGCTGACGAGGATTTCGGCCCGCTGGTGTCGTCCGATATGACGCGCTGCATCCAGTGCACGCGCTGCGTCCGCTTCACTGCCGAAATTTCCGGCACCTACGAACTGGGCGGCATGAGCCGCGGCGAGAACCTGCAGATCGGCACCTATGATGGCAAGCCGCTGATGACCGAGCTGTCCGGCAACGTCATCGACGTCTGCCCGGTCGGCGCGTTGACCAACAAGGTGTTCCGCTACAAGGCGCGCGCCTGGGAGCTGGTGGCGCGCGAGTCGATCGGCTACCACGATGCACTCGGCTCCAACCTGTTCCTGCACACCCGCCGCGGCGAAGTGCTGCGCACGGTGCCGCGCGACAACGAGGCGGTCAACGAGTGCTGGCTGTCGGATCGCGACCGCTACTCGCACCAGGGTCTGTATGCAGCTGATCGCGCGGCGCAGCCCTTGCTGCGCGAAGGCGACAGCTGGCGCGCGGTGAGCTGGGAAGAAGGTCTTGCCGCGGCCGCCAAGCTACTCAAGGATGCCGACAAGTCCGGTCTGGGCGTGCTGGCGCATGCGGCCACTTCGAACGAAGAGGGCGCCTTGTTGGCGCGACTGGCTGCTGCTCTGGGCACCGCGAACGTCGACCACCGTTTGACGCAGCTCGATTTCGCCGACGCACCGGTCGCCGAGCCCTTCGCCATGTCGGTTGCCGAACTGTCGCAGGCCAAGGTCGTGCTGCTGGTCGGCTGCAACCTGCGCCACGAGCTGCCGTTGTTGCATCAGCGCCTGCATCAGGCCGGCAAGCGCGGCTGCAAGGTATTCGCGATCAATCCGGTCGATTTCGAGTTCACCTTCAAACTGGCCGGCAAGCAAATCGTCAAGCCATCGCAGCTGCCGGCAACGCTGGCTGCGGTCGCGAGCGGCGCCAATGACGATGCGCGCGCCATCCTCGAAGCGCTCAAGGCTGCGGGCAACGACGCCGCCATCGTGCTCGGCGAGATCGCCGAATGCCATCCGCAGGCCTCGCATATGCGTGCGGCGGCGCGCGCGTTGGCCAGCTCCAGCGGCGCGCGCCTGAATCGCATCCCGCAAGGCGCCAATGCCGTCGGTCTGGCGCAACACGGCGTTCTGCCGGGCGCTGGCGGCAAGCACGTCGCAGCCATGCTGGCAGAGGGCATGCAAGCGGCATTGCTCTACGGAGTCGAGCCGCAGTACGACTTCGCGCACGGTGCGTTGGCACTCAAGGCGCTGGCCGGTGCCAAGGTCGTCGCGTTTTCGGCCTTCGCTTCTGATGAACTCAAGAAGATGGCGCACATCATCCTGCCGATCGGCCTGTTGCCCGAGGTCGAAGCCAGCCTGACGAATCTCGATGGCCGCACGCAGGTGACGCAATCCGGCGGCAAGTTGCCGGGTGAGGCCCGTCCTGGTTGGCGCGTGTTGCGCGCGCTGGCTGAGCAACTCGGCCTCACCGGTTTTGATTTCACCGATCTCGCGGGTTTGCGCGACGGCTTGCAGCCGCAGCCGCGTCGCAGTGGCGAAGGTCTGGCCTCGATCGCGACGACGGGCGAGGGCATCGAACGCATCACCAGCACGCCGATCTATCGCGGCGATGCCGTGCTGCGTCGTGCCGCTGCGCTCAATGCACATCCGCTGACCCGTGGCGCCCGTATCGTGCTGCATCCGGAGCAGGCCTTGGCGCTGGGTCTGGCCGAGGGCGCTATGGCCAAGGTCGACGACGGTGTCGGCAAGTGCGCTCTGCCGGTAGCGGTCGATGCCCGTGTCGCCAAGGGCGCGGCGTGGATCGAATCCGGCTATGAAGCCACC
>DASUOA010000488.1:0-3963 GCA_036276895.1 Arenimonas sp.
CCGAGGAATACGCTGTCGCAGCAGGTATCGCAGCAGCTCGAGGACCACTTCAAGGAAAAGGTGTACCGCACCCTCGTGCCGCGCAACGTGCGCCTTGCCGAAGCGCCCAGCTACGGCGTGCCCGCGGTGCTGTGGGACGCCGCCTCGAAGGGCGCCCAGGCCTATATCGCGCTCGCCGACGAAATCCTCGCTCAAGGACGACCCGCATGATCAAGCCGAAGGGCCTGGGCCGCGGTCTGGACGCGCTACTCGGTGCCGATAGCACGGCGCCGCCGCGCGAAGCCCTGCTCAATGTGCCCGTGGCTCGCATCCGGCCCGGGAAATACCAGCCGCGCACCCGCATGGACGAGCAGGCGCTCGCCGAGCTGGCGGCTTCGATCCGCGCGCAGGGCCTGATGCAGCCCCTGCTGGTGCGGCCGGTCGACCGCGACACCTATGAGCTGATCGCCGGCGAGCGACGCTGGCGCGCGGCGCAGATGGCCGGCCTCGCCGAGGTGCCGGCGCTGGTGCGCGAGGTGCCGGACGAGGCGGCGCTCGCGCTTTCGCTTATCGAGAACATTCAGCGAGAGGACCTGAACGCCATGGAAGAGGCCGCCGGCGTGCAGCGCCTGGTGGACGAGTTCGGTATGACCCACGAGCAGGCGGCCGATGCAGTCGGGCGCTCGCGCAGCGCGACGACCAACCTGCTGCGCCTGCTGCGGCTTGCCAAGCCGGTGCAGGAGATGGTGATGGACGGCGCGCTCGAGATGGGGCACGCGCGCGCCTTGCTCGCGCTCGACGCGGCCCGGCAGATCGAGGCCGCCCACCGCATCGCCGCGCGCGGCCTCTCGGTGCGCGACACGGAGGCGCTGGTGCAGACACTGGCGCGCGGCAGGGCCGGAGCGCGGCCGCAAAAGAAAGCCGACCGCGACCTTGCCCGCCTGGAAGAAGAGCTTTCCGGCAGCCTGGGCACTACCGTGGAGATCCGGCCCGCGCGCAAGGGGCGCGGCAAGCTGCTGGTTCACTACTCGAGCCTCGACCACCTGGAGCAGCTGCTGAAAAGGCTGCGCTGATGCGCTATAATTTTTCGGCTTTGCCAGGCGCGGACCGATTTGAACCATGCGCGAACGTCATGCGCCGCGCCCTGCGCAAACCGATACGCACCGTACTCATCTGGCAGCTTGCCGCAGCCGCAGCGATGGCGCTGGCGGCAGCGCTGCTGGTCGATGAGCGCAGCGCGGTGTCGGCAGCAGTCGGCGGCGCCATCGGCATCGTTGCCGGCCTCGCGTCCGCGCTGGTGGCGTCGTTGAGCAAGGCGAAGTCCGCGGGGGGGATTCTGCTCGCCGCGCTGCGCGCAGAGGCGGTCAAGCTCGGCGCCGCGCTGCTCCTGCTGTGGCTGGTGCTGGCGAATTACCCGGGAGTGGCCGTTGGGATGCTCCTTGGCGCGTTCGTCGTGACTATGCTGATTTTTTCTTTGGCGTTTTTTGTGCGCGAGTACTGACGCAAGCTACGATGGCCGCAGGAACCGAGCTCACCCCATCCCAGTACATCCAGCACCACCTCACCTTCCTGACCAAGCCGGTCGGCGACGGCGGCTTCTGGAGCCTGAACGTCGACTCCCTGCTGACCTCCGTTCTGCTGGGCGTGGTCGGCCTGGGCCTCATCTGGCTGGTGGTGCGTAGCGCCACGCCCGGGGTGCCGGGCAAGCGCCAGGCGTTCATCGAGCTGCTGTTCGAATTCATCGACGATCAGGTCAAGGGCATCTTCCATCACGGCGACCGCAACCGCTTCATCGCGCCGCTCGCCCTGACGGTGTTCGTCTGGGTGGTCCTGATGAACGCCATGGACTTCCTGCCGGCCGACCTGGTCGGCCTGGTGACGCACAACATCTCCGACCACGGTTTCAGGTACGTGCCCACCGCCGACGTCAATACCACCTTCGCGCTCGCGCTCTCCGTTTGGCTGCTGATGATCTTCTTTTCCATCTCGGCAAAGGGCCTGGGCGGATGGATCCACGAGCTGTTCTGCGCGCCGTTCGGCTCCAATCCGCTGCTGTGGCCGGCCAACCTGCTGTTCAATCTGGTCGAGTACGTTTCCAAGCCGCTGTCGCACTCGCTGCGCCTGTTCGGCAACATGTACGCGGGGGAGATCCTGTTTCTTCTGCTGTGGATGTGGGCCGCGACCGGGCTGGCCGGCGTGTTCTTCGGCTTCTGGCTCGGCCTGGGCTGGGCCATCTTCCACATCCTGATCGTGCTGCTGCAGGCCTACATCTTCATGATGCTGACCGTCGTGTACATCGCGATGGCGCACGAGCATCACTGAACCGGACTTCGTTACCTCAATAAACAAGGGAAAGCGCAATGGAAAAACTTCAGCTGCTCGCCATGGTCCAGGCCTACACCGGCATCGGCATCGGTCTCAGGGTCGGCCTGGGCGCCGCGGGCGCCTGCATCGGTGTGGGAATCATGTGCAGCCGCTTCCTGGAAGCGGCGGCGCGCCAGCCGGAGCTCACCAACTCGCTGCAGGGACGGGTGTTCCTGCTGCTCGGCCTGATCGACGCCTCGTTCATCATCGGCCTGGGCATCGCGATGTTCTTCGCGTTCGCCAATCCGCTCGCCACGGCGTTCCAGTAACCGCGCCTATCAGCGAAAGGGCGCCATGAACATCAATCTGACGCTGTTTGCGCAAGCGCTCGTCTTTGCGGCGTTCATCTGGTTTACGGTCAAGCTCATCTGGCCCTTCATGCTGCGCGCCATCGAGACGCGCCAGAAAACCATCGCCGACGGGCTGGCCGCCGCGGAGCAGGGGCGCCGCTCGCTCGAGACCTCCACCCGCCAGGCCGAGGACGCCGTAGCGCAGGCGCGCCAGCGGGCCGCGGAGATCCTGGCGCAGGCGGAAAAGCGCGCCGCGCAGCTGGTCGACGAGGCGCGCGGCGCAGCGAAGGAAGAGGGCAGCCGCGAGAAGGCGGCCGCCAAGGCGGAGATCGAGCAGGAAGTCACGCGGGCGCGCGAGCAGCTGCGCGACCACGTGGCGTCGCTGGCGGTCGCCGGCGCCGAGCGCATCCTGCGCCGCGAGGTCGACGCGAAGGCGCACGCCGACCTCCTCGAATCGATCAAGCGGCAGCTTTGAGTGGCTGAGCCCAGCACCGTCGCGAGGCCTTACGCCGAGGCGGCCTTCAGGCTTGCCGACCAGGCCAGCGCCTTGGCCAAGTGGTCCGAGATGCTCGGCGCGCTGGCGGTCGTCGGGCAGGACGAGCGCGTGCAGCGCGCGGTCGCCGACCCGAACCTTTCCGAGGCGCAGGTGGCGGGCCTGTTCATCGCCATCCTGGGTGGCAAGCTCACCGGCGAGGCGGAAAACCTGGTGCGCGTGCTCGCCGAGAACAGACGCCTGGAGCTGCTGCCGGAAATCCGCGCGCAGTTCGAGGCGCTGAGAAACGAGCGCGAAGGCGTGGTGGAAGCCGAAGTGCACTCCGCTTTCGAGCTCAGCGACGCGCAGATCGCCGACCTGGTGCAGCGCCTGGAGAAGAAGACCGGCCGCAAAGTGCGCGCGAGCGTGCACATCGACCGGGAGCTCATCGGCGGCGTGAAGGTGATGCTGGGCGACAAGGTCATCGACGGTTCGGCGCGGGCGCAGCTCGCTGCGCTCGAGACCGCACTGAAAGCATAAGGAGCATCCATGCAACTGAACCCCTCCGAAATCTCCGAACTCATCAAGAGTCGCATCCAGAACCTGGATTCCGGCGCGCAGATGCGCACGCAGGGCACCGTGGTATCGGTGACCGACGGCATCTGCCGCATCCACGGGCTGTCGGACGTGATGCAGGGCGAGATGCTCGAGTTTCCGAAAAACACCTTCGGCCTCGCCCTCAACCTGGAGCGCGACTCGGTCGGCGCGGTGATCTTGGGCGAGTACACGCACATCACCGAAGGCGACACCGTCAAGACCACCGGCAGGATCCTCTCGGTGCCGGTAGGCCCCGAGCTC
>DASUOA010000489.1:0-5830 GCA_036276895.1 Arenimonas sp.
CGTGCACCACGTACAGCGCACCGGCGGGAAAGCGGGTGCTGCCGACGCGGTCGAGGGCGATGCCGTCGGTGTTGGCCACGGTGCGCCCTGCGAAGCTGCCGAGGTAAGCGAGTTCGCGGCGGTCGAAAATATGGAAGACGGTGTTGCGGGTGCTCTGGTCGGTCGCGATCCAGTAACCGTCGCCGTCTTCGCAAGCCCACAGCGCAACGCCTTCGGCCTGCGCCTTGAAGTGCTTCTCCGGCAGGTTGAGTCCGGTGAAGCGGCCGGCGAAATCGTAGACGCGCAAGGTGGTTCCGACGCGGTTGTCCTCTTCGGCGATCAGCAGGCGCTGGTGCTCGACATCGCCTGCGATCGACTCGACCATGCGCAGCGCGCCGTCCTCGCTGGTGTCGCCGAAGCTGCCGGTGTGCCGGGCAGTGATCGCATCGCCATCGATCAGCAGCTCGTAACGCTTGATGCGCTGCCCGAGCTCGGCCAGCGGCGGCACGGTCAGCGTCTTGACGTCGGCGAGATAGCTGTCGGTGACCAGTATTTCGATGCGCTCGTCGTCGAGCGGATGCAGCCACAGGCCGTAGGGGCTGCGCAGTTCGTTCTCGCCGAAGGTGGCGAGCGGGCGGAAGTCGGGCAGCGACATCACCTGGACGCGGTGGTTGTCGCGCTCGGCGACGAAGACGAGATCGCCGAAGACGGCGATACCGTTGGCGCGGTTGAACAGTCCAGGTGCCTTGCCGTGGCCACCATGGCGGCTCAGCAATTCACCATTGCCGGCATCGAACACCAGCAGGTGATCGCTGACCTTGGCGGTCGCGATCACCCAGCGCGCGCCGCCGGGCGCCTGCCAGATCGCCAGCGAGTCGAGTTCCTCCTCCGGATAGGGCGGTGTCAGCAGCGCTTCCTCGACCAGCTCGGCATTGGCCTGCTCGCGATACAGGGCGCCGCTGGACGGATCTTCAGTGCGGCTGCCGCGGAACCAGCCGCAACCGGCCAGCAGCAGGGAAAGGACGAGGACGAGTGGGAGTCGGATAGGCATCCGTGCAGTATCGCAAACCGGACGCGGTCGCGGCGCGTGACCGGTCAGCGCTCGCCCAGCGGCAGGAACCCGCGTGGTCCAACCATCCGGAATGGCAGCGACGCCAGCTTCATGCCGGTGTTGACCTGCAAGGCAAAGTGCAGATGCGGGCCGGTCGAATAGCCGGTATTGCCGCTGTAGCCGATGTGCTGGCCCAACGCGACCGGTTGCCCGGGATGCACCAGCACGCCGTCCTCGCGCAGGTGCGCGTACAGCGCCATGGTGCCGTCGCGATGCAGGACGCGGATCAGGTTGGCGCGGTCGGCGTACCTGCTGCGGTTGCTGCCGGCCTCGCGGAAGCCGCTCTCGACCTGCATCACTATGCCCTCGCGGGCGGCCAGCACCGGCGTGCCCTCCGGTACCACCAGGTCAACGGCGTAACGGTTCTGTTCGTCGTCGTGGCTGAACTCGCCGTGGAAGCCCTGGCCGAGAGTGAATCCGCGCTCGTCGACCGGCAGCGAATAGACGACATCCTCGGGCATCGCCCGCGGGTCGCCGGGCATGGCCTGCATGCGCAGCTCAAAGGTGCTCTGGGTGGCGGCGCCAGTGGGGACGATGCGTGCGATCTCGCGCGCTTCGCTGCCCTGCAGCAGCGTGCTGAGTGGCATCGCCGGCTCGCTGGCGACATGGGCGGCATCGGTCAGCTCCAGCTGCACTTCGATCGGGCCATGCAGGCGATTGCGCACCACCACCCGCGCCTGCTGCGGATCGCGTTGCACCTGCAATTCGGCGAAGCGTTCCGGCTCGTGCCCGGGAACGTCGTAGCGGCGGGTCGCTTCGACCCCGGGCGGTGCGCGGTCGCCGTAGTGCACGCGGCCATCGGCATCGGTCCAACGGTAGACCTTGCCGGCCACGGCCGGTGTGGCGACGAGCAGCAGCAGGGCAAGCGACAGCAGGGTGCGGGTCATTGGTGCGGGCGGTCGAGTTCGGCGCGGAAATACTCCGCGATCGCCATCGGCTTGTCGATGCAGTAGCCCTGCGCGTAGTCGACGCCCAGCGCCTTCAAGGCCTGGCGCTGTGCCTCGGATTCGGTGTGCTCGGCGATCGAGCGCTTGTCCAGCACGTGGGCGATGTCGGTGATCGAGCGCACCACCGCCTCGGCCAGCGGCGAGCTGTCCATCTCGCGCACGAAACTGCCGTCGATCTTGAAGTAGTCGACATCGAGCGAGCGCAGATAACTGAACGAGCAGAAGCCGGTGCCGAAATCGTCGATGGCGAAACGGCAACCGAGACGGCGCATCTCGGCGATGAAACGCTGCGCGCGGGCGAGGTCGCGTACGGCGCTGGTCTCGGTCACCTCGAAGCACAGGCGGCTGGCAGGAAAGCTGCTGTGCCGCAGGCGCTCGGCGACGAAGGCGATGAAGCCCTCGTCGACCAGCGCCTCGCCGGAGAGATTGATGCCACACATCGCGACGCTGGCGGCGGCCTTGGGATGCGCCTCGAACCAGGCCAGGGTCCGGCTCAGCACTTCGCGGTCGATGCGCGGGCCGAGGTGGAAGCGCTCGGCAGCCGGCACGAACTGCTCCGGCATCAGCCGCTCGCCGCCGCGCGGATCGCGCAGGCGCAGCAGGATCTCGAAGTGGCGGCCGGTATCGGCGGCTTCGTTCAGCGGCACGATGCTCTGGCAATAGAGGTCGAGGCTGCCCTGTTCCAGCGCCTCGCGCAGGCGCACTGCCCAGCGCATCGCGGTGGTGCGGTCGTGCAGATCGCTGGCGTGCAGGCCGGCGAGGCAGACGCGGTTGCCGCCGAGTTCCTTGGCGGTGAAGCATGCGGCGTCGGCCTGCGAAAGCAGCTGCGCGTATTCGCCTTGGCCGGGCAGGAAGGCGACCACGCCGGCACTGGCGGTGGTCGAAAGCACCTGTCCTTCCCACGAGAACCGGTAACCCTCGATCGCGCGCAGCAAGGTGCGGATGCGGTCTTCCGCCACCATCGGCGTGCAGTTGCGCAGCAGCACCGCGAACTCGTCGCCGCCGGTGCGCGCGACCAGGTCGCCGCGGTTGCGGCAGGATTCGATCACGCCGCCGAGGGCGCGGATCAGCGCATCGCCGGCAGCATGGCTGGCGGTGTCGTTGACCAGCTTGAGGTTGTCGAGATCGAGATAGGCCAGCGCCATTGGCGGTGCCGCTGGGTCGTCGATCTCGGCGCGGACGCGCTCTTCGAAGGCATCACGGTTGGCGAGGCCGGTCAGCGGGTCGGTACTGGCGCGCAGGCGCAGGCGTTCGCTGGCGACGCGGTGCTGATGCACGGAAAACGCCAGCAGCATCGGGATCACCGCCAGCAGGCTGAGAAAGGCGAGCAGGTTGATGGTGTCGGTCATCCGCTCCGGTACCGGATAGCCGGCAAGGCCCAGTCCGGCGAAGGCGGCGATCAGCAGCAAGGTGATCAGAGTGGCGACGGCGGTATGCAGCAGCGGGAAGCGGATCGCGCTCCATACCAGTACCGCCAGCGGCAGTGCCGACAGGCCCAGCGAGTAGTGCGCGCCGTGGCTGCTGCCCCAGCCGAGCAGCACGTAGCTGGCGGTGAGCGCGATGTTCCAGAGCAGCCGCTCGCCCTCGGGTGCGTAAGTGTTGGGCGGCAGCTCCGGCCCCAGGGTGTGTCGCGGCGCCAGCCACAGCAGCATGGCCGGCACCGACGCGGCGACGCCGAGCAGATTGCCCAGCAGCCAACGCACGAAGGGCTCGCCCGGGTGGTCGATCATTCCCGCAACCAGCAAGCCGGTGCAGCCGATCAGCGCACTGGCCAGGGACAGGGCCAGACCGCCGAACAGGATGCGGAAAGCGAAGCGCACCGATACCGGCGCCATCGATACGCGCCGCAATACCACCCAGCCGCCGATCAGCACGCCGAGCGTGTTCGCCGCCAGCGACCAGGGCAGGAAAGCCAGTGGCACCGGCGCCGGCCCCAGATGCAACAGCAGCGTGGCCAGCGGCACGAACCAGATCCAGCGCAGCCCGAAACGCACCACGCCGGCCAGCGCGATGCCACTGGCTGGCCAGAACAGCACGATGTCATCCGGCCCGACCGCCATCAGGATGGAAAAGGCTCCCGCTGCCACGTACAGCGCGACCAGCAGGCTGAACTCGATGGCGCGTCGGTAGCGGTTGGGCAGCAGCGGCAGCATGTGGTCGGGCGGTCCTTCAGTGCACGTCGGTGCCGGGCGCGGTCGGGCGCAGATGCGCCGAGCTCAGCAGGTCGAGTTCGTGGCGGCGCGCGGCCTCGGCGATGTCGCCCTCGGCGAGGCTGCGCAGGTGGTCGATATCCTGCCCCGGGCGCGGTCGCAGCGCAGCCCAGCCGTTGCCGCCGCGTTCGCTGGCGTAGGACTTGGCGCGGGCGGCGATGCCGACGATCTGCTCCCAGCCGGAGCGGCCGCGCGCCTCGCGGAACAGCGGGCATTCGACCAGGCCGAGCGAGGCTTCCAGTGCCACCGTCTGCGCCGCATCCGGCGCGAAGGCCTGTTGCGCCAGTGCATGGCAAATGCGGTGGCCCAGTGGCGCCAGGTGCTGGATCGGCAGCGGCCGGAACACCAGCAGGAATTCTTCGTCGCTCCAGCGCGCAACGTAATCGCCGCTGCGCAGCCAACGCGCCAGCAAACCGGCGGCCTGCTGCAGCATGTGTTCGGCGCTGACGTCACCGAACTCGCGACGCACCGTGTCGAGGTGGTCGAGCTGCAACACGGCGAACACCAGCACGTCGGGTGCGCGCTCGGGTTTGCTGCGTTCGCGCTCGTAGTAGGCGATGTCGGCTGGCAGCTGGTTGGCGACGAAGCGGCGGTTGCGCAGGCCGGTCACGGCGTCGATCTGGCTGGCCTCTTCGAGCCGGCGGTTACTCGCTTCCAGCGCGTCGGTGCGTTGCCGCACCAGCGCTGCCAGTGCGTCGCGCTGTTGTTGGTGGCCGATGCGCTGCCAGCGGTAGCCGGCGTAGACGATGCTGACCAACAGCAGGGCCAACAGGCCCTGGAACAGCCGGGTCTCATGGAAGTACGGCTGGATGCGGAAGGCCAGCTGTGCGCTCTCGCTGCTCCAGATGCCGGCGTTGTTGGCAGCGATGGCTTCGAACACGTAATCGCCGGGTGGCAGGTTGGTGTAGTTGGCCTGGCGCTGGCTCGGGTCGTCGAGGCGATGCCAATCGCGATCGTAGCCACGCAGCCGGTAGCGCAGCTCGACGCTCAGCGGCTCTTGCAGGCTCAGGCCGGTGAACTCGAAAGCGAGATCGCGCGCCTCCGGCGGCAGCTGCCAGTCGCCTTCGCCGTCCGCCGTGCGCCATTGCCCCAGCGCCTGCATCCGTTCGATGCGCACCGGTGGTGCCAGGGTGTTGCGCCGCACGTCATCGGCTGACAGCGACACCAGGCCATCGCGGCTGGGCAGCCAGAGCACGCCGTCGGCGATCAGGCCCTTGGCGTTGCCGGCACCGTTACAGCAATAGCCGCGCTGGCCACCACCGGGTTCGCCGCGCTCGTTGAGCAGCATCTCGGCCTGAAGCCCCGGGGCCGCGCCGGACGCGGCACGGTCCAGCTCACCCAGCGAGAAGCGGTAGATGCCGCGGAAGCCGGCGACCCAGAACCAGCCACGGTCGTCATCGGCGAGGAAGAACGGCGCGAATCCCGGCAGCCCGTACTCGCGCACCAGGCCGATCCAGCGCTTTCCCTGCTGCACGAACACGCCGTCCGACAATGCCCCGATCGCCAGCCGGCCATCGGCCAGTTCACGGACTACGGTGACATCGAGCCCCGGTGGCAGACCGCTGTCGAGGCCGATCGGGTGG
>DASUOA010000490.1:0-4787 GCA_036276895.1 Arenimonas sp.
TGATGTAGGCCTCGGGCACGCCCTGCAGATACAGCCCGCTGCGCCACAGCAGCATGCCGATGCACAGGGCGGCGAGCACTGCCGCGGCACGCCGTGGCTGCTGCCGGCGCAGCAGCAGCAGGGCCAGCGGCGGATACAGCAGGTAGTAGTGCTCCTCGACCGCCAGCGACCAGATCACACCGAGGCCGGCGGGGATGCCGCCGAAATCGGTGGCGATGACGTGGTAGTTGCCGAAGTAGAACAGCACCGACAGCAGGCCGCGCGGCGAGAAACCGCCGTCGATCAGCGAGGCCGAGGCGAGCAGCCCCGACAGCGCGACGACGACCAGCAGCGGTGGCATCAGCCGCAGCACGCGGCGCAGATAGAAGTTGCGCAGATGAATCGCGCCGTATCTCTGATACTCGCGCTGCAGCAGCGTGGTGATCAGAAAGCCGCTGAGCACGAAGAACAGGGTCACGCCGAGACCGCCCGGCACCCATTGCCCCTGGCCGCCATGCGAGAAGAACACCAGCGCCACCGCCACCGCGCGGATGCCGTTCAGCGAGGCGATTTCGCCGTTTGCCCCGGGCGCGTCAGCGCGTGGCATCGCGATCACCGTCAGTGAGCCGCAGCGGGATCACGCTCGCCTGCGTCGGCGCCTGCGTGCCGGGCGGCGCCGCGACCGCGCGCCGCAGGCGCTGGTCCAGCAGTGCCCTGGCCAGGGCGGCAGTGGCCAGGGTCATGATGACGAAGTCGACGCTCTGCACGTTGAGCCAGCGGCTCTCGGACAGGTTGGTGACCGCCTGCTGCAGCAGCAGCGCGAGGAACAGCGCGGCCTGGGCGCGGTCCAGCGGCAGCAGGCGCAGGCACTGGAGGATGAACACGGCGAGAAAGCCGAGCAGCACCAGCAGACCGAGGGCGCCGAGATCGTTGAGCACCTCGAGGTAGCCGTTGTGCGCGGATGCCGGATAGAAGTCCAGCAGGCGCACGAACTCGTAGGACGGCGTGCCGGGCACCGGCCCGGCCCAGTAGGCGCCGTAGCCGGCGCCGAGCAGCGGATGCAGGCTGATCTCGGCCGACATGATGTCCCAGATGTCGGTACGTCCGGTGAAGCTCATGTCCTTGCCGGTGATCATGCCGACCGGACCGAGCAGCTTGCTGATGCCGGGGATCACCTGCAGCAGCGCCAGCGAGTACACCAGCAGTGCGGCGGTGAACAGTCCCACCACCCAGGGCATGTAACGCTGCAGCAGGCGCGGCGAGCGCATGAGCAGCACCAGAAACAGCACCGTGAAGGTCGCGGTCACCATTGACGTGGCGCTGCGTGCGAGCGCCAGGCAGATCAGCGCGACGCAGCTGCCGATCACGGCCCAGGGCAGGCGTACCTCGCGCGCCAGCGCGGCGTGACACCACAGCAGCAGCGCGATGCAGGCGAGGTTGCCGAGTCCGTTCTTGTGATTGGCCAAGCCATGCCAGGCGCCAACAAGCGGGCCTTCGAGCTCCTGGTGAATCGCCCATTGCGGCGCCGCCAGCCCGAAGCCGATCGAGCCGATCAGCATCAGCGTCAGCAGTGGACGCAGTACGTTCTGGAAGCGGCGCGCGTGCCAGCCGGCGAGCACGAAGGCGCCGGCCACGGCGACCATGGTCAACACGCGGATCAGGCGGCGGGCGGTCAGCGGCGGATCGATCGACCAGGCGAGACTGGCGATCGCCAGCAGCACGAACAGCGGCAGGAACAGGTTCAGCGATCCGAGCAGTCGCCGACCCAGGCGTGCGCGCCAGGCGACGACGGCGAAGCCACCGCCCAGCAGGCTCAGCCACAGCAGGCGGCTGATCATGCCGCCGCTCGCGGGGGCTTCCTGTGTTGCGAGCTGACGGTAGTCGAAGCCCTCGGGCACGATCATCAGCACGACCAGCGTCCAGACCAGCGCGCCGACGATCAACAGCGGCCGCTCGGAAGGTTGCGGCCGGGTTGCCGCGTGCGCAGCGGCGGCGGGGGGCGGCCGCTGCGATGCGGCACGCGCAAACGCGGTGGCGACGCCACTCACCGCAGCACCCGGCGGCAGTGTTGCGGACATCGGGACGCTGGCCGTCGGCGGGGTGGGTGCACGGCGGCGCCGGATCAGAAGTGATTGATGACTGCGCCGAGAATGCGCGAGCGCGTCGCCGCCAGCCGGCGCAGCATGTTGCGGGTGTCGCGGTACGGCGTGTGACTGGCACGGCTGAGCGACAGCACGCGGCCGACGATGGTGGCCACCGCCAGGCCGTCGGCGTAGCGTTGCACCGGTGGCGTATCCAGCACTACGAACTCGAAGGTCTGCCGCCAGTCGGCGACCAGGGTCTCGAAGCGGCGGTCGGACAACAGCTCCAGCGGATTGCGCGGCAAGGGGCCCGAGGTCAGCAGGAACAGATCGGGAAGACCGGAGACGCCATGCAGCGGTGAGCGCTGCTCGCGCACCAGCGCCTGCGACAGGCCGCGCGCATTGCTGGCGCCGAACAGACTGTGTTGGCGAGGGTGCCGCAGATCCGCATCGACCAGCAGCGTCGGCCGGCCGAGCTGGGAGAAGGCGATCGCCAGCTCGGCGGCCAGTTGCGAGCGCCCTTCGCCGGCGCAGGGGCTCAGCACTGCGAGGATGTTGGCCTCGTTGCCGGCCTCGTGGCGCAGCAGCAATTCGGTGCGCAGGCTGCGGATCTGCTCGCTGCGCGGATGATAGGGATCATGGGCCAGGCCCAGCGCCGGTGCGGGCGCCAGTTGGCGTTCCTGCACCATCGGCGGCATCGGTAGTTCGACCAGGCTGTCAATCTCGGACTGGGTGGCATAGCCGAGACGGATCGCGGCATCGCTGAAGCGCAGACCCTGCGCATCCTGCAGGCCGGCGATGTGGGCAACGGATTCGTCGCTGAGCGCGTAGCGGCGGATGATGGCCGCGCGCAGCAGCGGCTCCGACTCCGTCCGGTTGCCGGCCGCCGCGCCTGCGTTAGCGGCCATAGGTCACCGCGAGCGAGGAGGCGCCGGGGCCGATCGGCCCGAGTTCGGCGAGGACCGGAATGCCGTGATCGCGCTCGAGATCGTCGCGGCAGCGAACCCTGCGGTTGAACAGTTCGTAGGTGATCGGCAGCAACAGGCCCAACCCGCCGCCGACCACGCCGGCCAGCAGCAATGCGAGCATCACCCGCGGCTTGCTGTGCCGAGGCGGCGGCACCGCGCGGCTGACGAAGTTCACATTGGTATAGCCGCCGGCCGACGCGAACATCACCTGGTCGTAACCCTCGAGCGCGCGCTTGTACACCGACTGCGCGGAGTCGAGCGCGAGCTGGTGCTTGGCACCGTCGTCCTGCAGCTGCCGGATCGCCGACACCTTCGCGCGCTGCTCGACCACGGCGGCCTGCAGCTGGCGCTCCAGCGTGTTGGCCGAGGTCAGTGCCTCGCGCGCATTGCCGGTGTAGGCGCGCTGCTCGGCGGCCAGCGCGCGCTCGGTCACGCCGATCTGCGACTGCAGGGCCTGCACCTGCGGATGCCGGCCACCCAGGCTGGCGCGCAGTTCCGCCATCTGCGCGTTCTGGGTTGCCCGCTGGGTCTTCAGCGACTGGATCATCGTCGAGCCGAGCACCTCCGATCCGACCGAGGCATCGGCGGACGCGCGTGCCTGCGCCGTGCGGCGCACGTTCTGGATCTCCTGCAGGCGATGTTCGAGCGTGGTCAGCAGCTGCAGGCTGACATCGCCGCTCAAATCGGAATCGATCACTCCGGAGCGGCTGCGAAACGCGCTGACCTCGTCCTGCGCGAGTTCGACCTTGGCCTTGAGTTCGGCCAGCTGCGTGGTGTAGCGCTGCGCGCGATCGCTCGCCGGTCCGGTGAGGCGCTGGTACTGCTGCTCGGCGTAGACATCGGCGACGGCATTGGCGACCTGTGCCGCCTCCACCGCCGAGCCGGCGGCATAGGTCACGTAGATCAACTGACTGCCATAGCGTCCCTGTTCAACCAGCAGGCGTTTGCGAACGCGCGTTTCGATCCAGTTCGGCAAGCCCTCATCGGCGCCCTGGTAGCCTGCGCTGTACGCCTTGTTGCGCGCCAGCTGCAGTCGCTCGATCACCGGCAGCAGGACTTCCGAGCCGCGCGCCAGCTCCACCTGAGTCGCCATGTAGCTGCCGAGCAGGCCGATCGGAAACTCCCGTCCCGATAGTGGGTCGTAGACGTCGAAGTTGACCATCAGCGTCGCCGTTGCCTCATAGGTTCGTGGCCACAGCGCACAAGCGATGCCTACCACGAGCACCACGGCGGCGGCGATCAGCACGCTCAGCTTGCGGTAGGCCCACAGGATCGCGCCGATCTGGGCCGGAGAGATCGACGGCTCGGCGTACTCGTGCGACATCATCGGCACCGCGCGCGACATTCCCTCGGCAGGTGCGAGGACAGGCAGGTCTCTGGGATGCATCAGAACAGGCGCTCCTTGACGCGAACGACATCATTGGGTTCGACGCGGTCGTCCAGCTCCGCTGATCGGGTTTCGAAGCTGCCATCGGACTTGACACGCCGGATCTCGACGCGACTGCGGCTGCCGCGGGGGGTTACCCCACCGCCGCGCGTAATCGCCTCGACGACGGTCATGCCCGGATCGAGGCGGTAGATGTTCGGTGCGTTGACCTCGCCGTAGATCGAGAACTGCTCGGCGCCGGGCACAAACACCGAGTCGCCGCCGCGCAAGGTCAGCAATGGCAGCTCGCGATCGCTGTCGCCCAGTCCCTGCAGATCGGTGACGTGGCGCGTCAGCCTGCCGGCGTCGTCCGGTCGCATGACGACGACGGTC
>DASUOA010000491.1:0-3551 GCA_036276895.1 Arenimonas sp.
AGGCCCTGGCCAAGCAGCCGGAGCAGCGCTACCCCTCGGTCGAGGCGCTGGCGCTGGACCTCGGGCGCCACATTGAAGGCCAGCCGGTGCAGGCGCGTGCGCAGAGCCTCGGCTATCGCCTGCGCAAGTACCTGCGCCGGCATGCCCTGGGCCTGTCGATCGTGGCGATCGGCGGCTCGCTGATGGCTGCGGCGTTGGCGGTCTTCGTCTGGCAGGCCGAGCGGGCCCTGGCGCAAGCGGCGCGGGCGCAGGCGATGCAGGACTTCGTGATCGCCCTGTTCGAGCAGGCCGATGGCGCCGGCAGCGCACAGACGATCGATGTCCGCGCGTTGCTCGATGCCGGCGTGCGTCGCGCCGACAGCGAATTGCTCGGCCAACCGCAGTCGCGCGCCGAGCTGCTCGGCCTGATCGCGCGACTGCGAATCGGGCTTGGCGACGATCGTGCCGCGCTTGAACTGTTGCAGCGCCAGGAGGCACTGCTGGCCGCCTTGCCGGAATCCATCGCATTGCGCATCGGACTCGACGCCGCCGCCTTGCGCGGCCGAGCACTGCACGCGCTCGGCGACTACCCGGCCTGTGTGGATGCACTCGGGCCGTGGCTGGCTCGCAGCAACGCCTTGGCGCGTTCGCATCCGTTGCCGGTCGCCGAGCTGCTGTCGCAGCTGGGGCGCTGCCACCATCGCTTGGGCGGCCTTGATGTCGCTCGCGACCTGTTTGGCAACGCCTTGCAGCTGCGTCGCGCCCACGCGGCAGGTTATGCCGAAGCGGAAAGCCAGGCGGATCTGGCGCTGCTGCAGGCCGACGCCGAGCAACCGGAAGCGGCATTGCAGGCGATGCAGCAGGCGCTGAGCCTGTTGCGCCGCCACGGCGGCGATCGCAACGCCCTGGGCGTGCGCGTCTGGCAAGGGCTGGGCGCCTTGCAGCGGCAGCTGGGCGACGCGCAGGAAGGCGAGGCGTCCTACCGGCAGGCGCTGGAGATCGCCTTGGGTCGTTTCGGCGTGGCGCATCCGACAACGGCGGCGGTCCAGCAGGCACTGGGCAACCTGCTGCTGGCGCGCGGCAAGTTCGGCGAGGCCGAGCGCCTGCTGCAACTGGCGCGCGATCAACTGGCGCGCCAGACCGGCGCCAACGACAGCCTGTGGCCGCTGTGGCGCGACCTCGGTGCGGCGCAGCGCGAGCTGGGTCGCAGCAGCGTCGCCATCGCCAGTTATGGCCAGGCGGTGCGGCTGGCGCGCCGGCAGGCCGATGCCGAGACCCTGTCGCAGTTGCTGTGCCGTCTGGCGGCGGCGCACGTCGATGTCGGCGAACTCGACCGCGCCGAGATCCATGCCGGCGAATGCCGCCGCTTGGCCGACGGTGCCCACTCGCCGGCAGCGCTGCATGCGCTGCGCTTGCAGGCGCACATCGAACTTCAGCGCGGCAATGCCGATGCGGCGGCGGCGTGGTTGGGCGCAAGCGAACCCTTGCTGCGCCGCTTCCCCGGAGAATCCGAGGCGCGGGCATTGGCCCTGCTGCGCGCCCGGATCGCCTTGGCGCAGGACGATCGCAGCGCGGTGACACGGCAACTCGCGCTACTGCTGCCGGAGGCTGCACAGGCGCCGGACGACGATTGGCATTGGCAGGCGCTGGCCGTGCAATCTGCTTTGCGCTGCCGCAGCGGTGACAGTTCCGCTGGCCGCGAACAGCGTCGTGAGTTGCTGGCCGGCCTGGTGCAGCGGCAGCCGGAGCGGCAACGCCTGCTCGGCGAGTTGGAGGCGCTCAGCGTCGCCTGCGCGGTGCGTTGACCGCGCTCACGGCTCGCCGAATGGCAGCACCGTTTGTTGCAGATCGATGCGCCCCTCGCCGGCCATGATCTTCTTGAACTCGCCGCGGCTGACCGAGACATAGCGCTCGTTGCCGCCGATCTCCACCTGCGGGCCATCGGTGACCGCATGCCCCTGCGCATCGACGCGCACCACCATGGTCGCCTTGCGGCCGCTGTGGCAGATGGTCTTGATCTCGACCAGGTTGTCGGCCCAGGCGAGCAGGTGCTGGCTGCCTTCGAACAGTTCGCCGCGGAAATCGGTGCGCAGGCCGTAAGCCAGCACCGGCACGTCGAGCCGGTCGACGATCTCGGTCAACTGCCAGACCTGCGCCTTGCTCAGGAACTGTGCCTCATCGACCAGCACGCAATGCAACTCGCCACGCGCGGCGATGTCCTGCCGCGCCAACGCCAGCAGGTCGTCGTCATGCGCGAACACCACGCCGCGCGCCTGCAGGCCGATGCGCGAGGCGACCACGCCGGCACCACCGCGGTCATCGAGCCGCGGCGTCAGGATCAGCGTGCGCATGCCGCGCTCGTGGTAGTTGTGCGCGCTCTGCAGCAAGGTGGTGGTCTTCCCGGCATTCATCGCCGAGTAGTAGAAGTAGAGCTTGGCCACGAGGGGTGTCCGATTGCAGGGGCGCGCCATTCTAGCCGCTGGCGCCGGCGCTCTCCGGTGCGCTCCAGCCGAGCAGCTGCATCGCGCGCTGCCACTGCGCGTCGCCGCCTGCATGTGCATGCATGACGACGCCGGTTTCGGGATGCGGAAACGTCAGGGACTCGGCGTGCAGCAACATGCGGTGGATGCCCTGGCTGCGGAAGAAACGGTTGTGCCGGCCATCGCCGTGGCTGCTGTCGCCGACCAGATGATGCGACAGGTGCTTGAGGTGGCGGCGGATCTGCCGGAAGCGCCCGGTCTGCGGCCAGCAGCGCAGCAGCGCGTAGCGCGAGCTCGGATGTCGGGCGTCGGGAAACGGCAGTTCGGTGGTGGCCAGGCGCTGGTAACGGGTGACGGCGGGTTTCTTCTGTGGCTTGCCGGGGCCGCCGTCGAGCGGATGATCGATCACGCCGTCGATCGGCTCCGGCCAACCGCGGCAGACGGCGAGATAGGCCTTGTCGATCTCGCCGGCCATCAGGCTGCGCCCCAGCAGCGACGCTGCTTCACGATCGAACGCCAGAAGCAGGCAGCCGCTGGTGGCACGGTCGAGGCGATGTACCAGGAAGATCGGACAAGCGAACTGCTCGCGCAGACGATCGGCGGCGAAGTCGCGCTCGCCGCGCGCCAGTGCACTGTCATGCACCATCAGGCCGGCCGGCTTGTCGACCACGGCGAGGCGCGCGTCGCGGTAGAGCACGGGCAGTGGCTGGGCGGCTTGGTCGCGCGCGTCCTGCGCGTCGGCTGATTCGGAAGGTGTATCCATGCCGCGAGGATAGAGCCAGCCAGCTCACGGCGCATCGGCCGTCAGCTGCACAGGCAGTCGGCGCCGGCCCCACTGGCCCGCAGGACCCTCGAAGCGTCCGGCGATGGCGGCGCCGCAATCGGGGCAAAGGCCGTCGTCGCGCAACCGGTAGCGGCCGATCGCGTACCAGTCGCGTTCAATCAACAGCGCATCGCAGTGCGGGCAAGGCGTACTGCCGCCGACAGCGTCATGAACGTTGCCGGTGTAGACGGAATGCAGGCCATGCGCGCGGGCGATATGGCGCGCCCGTGTCAGCGCCGCCGCGGGCGTCGCCGGAGTGTCGAGCATGC
>DASUOA010000492.1:0-2528 GCA_036276895.1 Arenimonas sp.
TTGCGGTCGATGGTCGAGTGCACGGCCACCGTCTTGATGCCGAGCGCACGGCAGGCGCGCAGGATGCGCAGCGCGATCTCGCCGCGGTTGGCGATGACGACTTTGGTCAGCATGGCCGGTCCTTACGCGATGACGAACATCGGCTCGTCGAACTCGATCGGCTGGCCGTTCTCGACCAGGATGGCGCGCACGGTGCCGGAGACGTCGGCCTCGATCGGGTTGAACATCTTCATCGCCTCGATGATGCCCAGCGTCTCGCCGGCCTTGACCGTCTGACCGATCTTGACGAACGCCGGCTTGTCCGGGCTCGGCGAGGCGTAATAGGTGCCGACCATCGGCGAGCGGATCATGTGGCCATCGGGCACGTCCTTGGTCGACTTGCCGACCGCTTCCGGCGACAGGCCGGCGGCCGGGGCGGCAGCCGGCGCGGCCGGGCGCGGTGCCTCGACCTGCATCGGCGCCGGGGCGGCCATCACCATCCCGCCCTGCTGCAGGCGCGACAGGCGGACGGATTCCTCGCCCTCCTTGATTTCGATTTCGGTGAGGTTGGATTCCTCGAGCAGGTCGATGAGCTTCTTGATCTTGCGAAGGTCCATGCGTGGCCTCTTCTTCTCGCGTGAATGGGAATGGGAGCCGGCGTCAGACACCGGTCTGGATCTCGGGCCCGGGCGCATGCGCGGCCAGGTAGTGCAGGGCGGCATCGAGCGCGTAGGCATAGCTCTGCACGCCGAAGCCGGCGATCACGCCGATGGCGCGGTCGCTGAAAAAGCTGTGCTGGCGGAACGGCTCGCGTGCGTGCGGGTTCGACAGATGCACTTCGATGTAGGGAATGCGCACCGCCGCCAGCGCATCGCGCAGGGCGACGCTGGTGTGGGTGAAGGCCGCCGGGTTGATCAGGATGAATTCGGTGGCGTCATTGCGCGCGGCCTGGACGCGTTCGACCAGCACGTGCTCGGCATTGGACTGCAGCGATTCGAGGCGATGGCCGCCGGCTTCGGCCTTGCCGCGCAACAGGTGGTCGATCTCGGCCAAGGTGTGGTGGCCGTAGATGTCCGGTTCGCGTTCGCCAAGCAAATTGAGATTGGGTCCGTGCAGGACCAGGATCTGGGCCACTGGGCTTCCCTCCCCCAAGGGCGCACAGTCTGGGGTCAGTGCCGGGCGGTTGTCCAGCAGATCGCCGCGGTTTCGCGGAGATTCGCTACCGTTTGGAGGCCGGGCTCAGTTTTCGCCGCGGACCCAGGCGCTCGCTTCATCGCCATCGCGGAAGGCGCCGTAATGGCGTTTGATCAATCGTCCCTCGGCATCGACCAATACCGAGAACGGCAGCACGCCGCGGCGGTTGCCGAGCCGCACCGAGCTGTCGCGCTCGCTGGCGTCCTCCTGCAGCAGGTCGAAGGCGACTGGCGTGGCGACGATGAAAGCGCGGGCGTCTTCGAGCGTATCCAGCGCGATGCCGACTACTTCGACGCCGTTGCCGCGCTCCGCGGCCGCGAAGGCGTCGAGCACCGGCATTTCCTCGCGGCAGGGGCCGCACCAGCTGGCCCAGTAGTTGATCAGGCGCGGACGGCCGCCGGCGGCGAGCGTGCGCGCGTGGCCGCTGCGCAGGTCGGTGAGCATCAGCGCCGGTATTGCTTCGCCGATCGCGGTTTCGACTACGCCTGCGGGTGGCGCCTTCTCCGCCGGCAGCAAGGCGCGTTGCCCGGCCCACCAGCCGAACGCGCCGAAACCGGCAGCCAGCGCCAGCAGGCCCAGCCACAACGCATACGGAGGCCGCGCGGCGACGTCGCTCATCACTGCGCCGCGCGTTGCAGGGCGTCTTGGACGAGGCCCGAGGTCAGCACCGTCGGCAGCACCTCGCCATCGCCGCCGTCCTTCGGGAACACCACGTACAGCGGCACGCCGACGGCGCCGTGCTGTTCGAGGAAGGCGGTGATCGCCGGGTCGACATTGGTCCAGTCGCCCTTCATGTACACGGCGTTGCTGGCTTCCATCGCGGCGCGGAAACTGTCGCGGCCGAGTACGGTCTTCTCGTTGGCCTTGCATGTGACGCACCAGTCCGCCGTCATGTTGACGAACACCACGCGGCCGGCCTTGCGCAGCTCGGCCAGGCGCTCGGCCGAGTACGGCACCACGCCTTCTTCCGCGGCCTGCGCCTGGGTCGGCGCCGGCAGCGCTTCGACTTCCCACAGCGGCCACAGCGCGGCCAGCACCGCGACCAGCGCCAGCGCCTTGACCGGGCTGCGCTCGCGGTAGCGCGCGCGCTCCCAGGCCCACAAGCCGAGCGCCAGCACCACCGCGCCGGCCAGCACCCACAGCACCGCATCGCTGCCGCGCTGCGCCGCCAGCACCGATACCAGCCAGGCCGCGGTGAGATACATCGGGAAGGCCATGAGCTGCTTGAAGCCGTCCATCCACGCGCCCGGCCGCGGCAGCCGCGAGGCCAGCGCCGGCACGAAACCGATCAGCAGGAAGGGCAGGGCGAGGCCGAGGCCCAATGCGAGGAAGGTGACGATGGCAACGACCGGCGA
>DASUOA010000493.1:0-4316 GCA_036276895.1 Arenimonas sp.
ACCTGCTCGTTGGTTGCGCTTTCGCCGCGCAGGCCCTTGCGGTCGCCCTTGGCCGCCGCCGAGTCCGGGAACATCTCGAACGCGGTGTTCATGATGATCTCGTAGGCCTTGGGCACCAACGCGTTCAAGGTCGCGGCGAAGATGCCGGTGCGCGTCGCGACGCGGCTGGGCCGCTCGATGATCGCTTTGACCACCAGGTCGGCGGCCTCGTCCGGCGTCAACGTCGGTACCGACTCGTACATCTTGGTCGGCGCGATCATCGGCGTCTTCACCAGCGGCATGTTGATGGTGGTAAAGGCAATCTGCTTGCCGCTGAACTCGGCCTGGGCGCAGCGACTGAACGCATCGAGTGCCGCTTTCGACGCCACGTAGGCGGAGAAACGCGGCGAGCTGGCCAGCACGCCGATCGAACTGATGTTGATGATGTGGCCACGGCGCCGCGCCGTCATTGCTGGCAGGAAGCCCATGATCAGGCGCAGGCAGCCGAAATAGTTCAGCTGCATGGTGCGCTCGAAATCATGGAAGCGGTCATAGCTGAGTTCGATCGAGCGGCGGATCGAGCGGCCGGCATTGTTGACCAGGACGTCGACGGCCTTGTGATCCGTCAACACCTGCTTGACCAGCGCATCGCAACTCGCCATGTCGGTCAGATCGCAGGTGTAGGCCCAGCACTTGCCGCCGGCGGCGATGATTTCGTCGCGGGTCTTGTACAACTCATCGGCACCGCGGGCGACGATGATCACCTTGGCGCCAGCCTCGGCCACCTTCACCGCCGTTGCTTGGCCGATGCCGGACGAGCCGCCGGTGATCAGCACCACCTTGTTCTCGACCTTGCCGCGCAGCGAGCGGTCGACGAACAGGTCCGGGTCGAGATGGCGCTCCCAGTAATCCCAAAGGCGCCAGGCATAACTGTCGAGTTCCGGCACGGAAATCTTGCTGCCCTTGAGCGCGCGCTCGACCTCGCGGGTATCGAAACGGGTCGGATAGGTGATGAAACTGAGCGTCGACGGCGGAATGCCGAGGTCCTTGAGCACCGAGTGAGTGAAACGCTTCACCGGCGGCAGGTTGAGCACCGCACCACGCACCGCCGAAGGCACCACCGAAAGCATGCGCGCATCGAGGCGCATGGTCATTTCCGGCGCGTGCGCGGCACGGGCGAAGGTATTCATCAGTTCGCCAAAGCGCAGCGGCTTGGGGTCGACCAGATGGAAGCACTTGCCGTCCAGACCGCGCTTGTGGGCGATGTAGTCCATCGCGTCAGCGACGAAGTCGACCGGCACCACGTTTATCCGCCCACCTTCGACACCCAGCGTCGGCACCCACTGTGGCAGGGCGTGGCGGATCTTCTTGATCAGGCTGAACAGGTAGTAAGGGCCGTCGATCTTGTCCATCTCGCCGGTTTTCGAGTGGCCGACCACCATCGATGGGCGGTAGATGCGATACGGGATCTTGCACTCGCGACGCACCAGCCCTTCCGACTCATGCTTGGTTCGCAGGTAGGGATCCTTGAGGCCCTCGGCCTCCTCGAACATGTCCTCGCGGAACACGCCGGGATACAGGCCGGCCGCGGCGATCGAGCTGGTGTGGTGGAAGCAACCGGCCTTGATCTTGGTGGCCAGCTCGACGGCATGCAGGGTGCCCTCGATATTGGCCACCTTCTGCGACTCGGCATCGGCCATCAGGTCGTAGATCGCCGCCAGATGAAAGAAGTGCTGCACCTTGCCGCTCAGGCTGCGAATCTGCGCCGCGGTAAGCCCGAGGTTCGGTTTTGCCAGGTCACCCTGTACAGGCAACACCCGCTTGCGATCCCATCCCATCTTCTCGGCGACGGCGTCGAGCTTCTTCTCCGACCCTTTGCGAACCAGCACATGCACCGTGCCCTTGCGCTTGAGCAGGTTGCTGACCAGAAAGCGGCCGATGAAGCCGGTGGCGCCGGTGACGAAGTAGCTCATGACGTTTCCCCCATCCGATGGCTGAAGCCGGCGACGCCGGCCCGACCCGGCTACGTTGCCAGACCCTGTGCTGACTGACAAACGCATTTCGATGACAGGCCGGGCCTTCGCGTTGACCGGCCGGAGGGTGCATGCTATCTGTCGCCGACGCACCGGAGACCCAATGCCATGGCCGACCTCAAAGCCCAGTTCGAAAAAGCCGCCGAAGACGTGATGAAACTCGAGGATCGGCCCGACAACGACACCATGCTGCGCCTGTATGCGCTGTACAAACAGGGCTCCGAGGGCGACGTGAAAGGCCCCAAGCCGGGCTTCTTCGATTTCGTCGGCACCGCCAAGTACGAGGCCTGGGAGAAGCTCGAGGGCACCTCGTCCGAGCAGGCGATGAAAAAGTACGTCGAGCTGGTGAAGAAGCTGCGCGGCTGAGCCGCGCATCCCGCCGTGGCCCACGACACCCGCCAGCGCATCCTCGATGCATCGCTCGCCATGTTCAACGAACAGGGCGAGCCGAACGTCACCACCAATCACATCGCCGACGAGCTGGAAATCAGCCCGGGCAACCTTTACTACCACTTCCGCAACAAGGACGACATCATCGAGCAGCTGTTCCAGCGCTATGAAGAGCGCATGGACGGCGCGCTGGTCGCCCCAGAAGGTCGTTTGCCCGGGCTGGAGGACATCTGGCTGCAACTGCATCTGGTGTTCGAGTGCATCTGGGAATACCGCTTCCTCTACCGCGACCTAGTCGACATCCTCAGCCGCAACCGTCGTCTGCGCATGCGCTTCGCGCGCATCCTCAAGCGCGCCACGGACAATGCCACAACGGTAATGCGCGGCCTGGTGCAGGGCGAGGTGATGCGCGCCTCGGCGGCCGAGGTCGATGCCACTGCCACCAACATCCTGGTACTGGCCACCTTCTGGTTGAACTACGCCAGCGTCCGTGGCGAGCGCGACGAGCACGAGGCGATCCGCCAGGGCATCGTGCAAGTGATGATGCTGCTTTCACCCTTCCTGCGCGATGCCGAGCGGGTACACCTCAATTCGCTGGTACAGGCCTATCGGGCCTGAGGTGGCTGGGGCAAGTCCTTGTATTGCAAGCGGGTTTGTCTTCCCCTATACTCCCGCGTCTGTTTGACCCCTAACCCTTAAGGATTCCCCATGAAAGTCTTGTCGTCCCTGAAGTCGGCGAAGACCCGCCATCGCGACTGCAAGGTCGTGCGCCGTCGCGGCAAGGTCTTCGTGATTTGCAAGTCCAACCCGCGTTTCAAGGCCCGCCAGCGCTGAGCGCAGGCCGACCTCCGCGGTAACTTCGACGCCGGCGTAAGCCGGCGTCGTCGTATCCGGCCGCGGCAGAGCATGGCCGGAGCCGGCAGCATCTGCGATGATTCCAGCTTGCCCATCCCGCGCCACCGGAGCACGCCGATGAAACTGTCCGTTCTGTTGCTTGCCCTCGCCTTCGCCGCCCCGGCGGCGGCTGACACCCTGCTGATCCAGCGCGCCCAAGCGACCCAAGGCAAGACCCTTCCCACCCGCGGCCAGACCATGACCCAGGTGGAGGCTACCTTCGGCGCGCCACAGCAGAAGCACGCCGCGGTCGGCGGTGGCAGCGAACAGACGCCGCCGATCACCCGCTGGGACTATGCCGAGTTTTCGGTGTATTTCGAGAATGACCGGACCCTCAACGCCGTGCTCAAGCACAGCCACGCCAACGAACTCGGGCCGAAACCGGCCAAATAAGCGATGTCCGAATCTTTCCGTTTTCCGGCGGAGTGGGAAAGCCAGTCCGCCGTCCTGATCGCGTGGCCGCATGCCGGAACTGACTGGGCCGAACGCCTGGAATCGGTGGAATCCACCTACGTCGCGCTGGTAGCCGCCGTCGCCCGGTTCGAGCGTGCGCTGATCTGCGTCGCCGACACGACGCTGCGCGTGCGCGCCGAGCGACTGCTGCACGACGCCGGCGTCGATACTGCCCGCGTCCGCTTCTTCGATGTCGAGTACGACGACACCTGGCTGCGCGACTCCGGCCCGATCACGCTGTGCGGCACGGATGGCTTTCGCCTGCTCGACTTCCATTTCACGGCCTGGGGCGGCAAGTTCGAAGCCGGGCTCGATGACCAGTTGGTCGGCAAACTGTTTGCCGCCAGCTTGTTCGTCAAGGCCGAGCATCAACGCATCGATTTCGCACTCGAAGGCGGCGGCATCGAAACGGACGGCGCCGGCACGCTGCTCAGCACCTGGCACTGCCTGCACGAGCGCCATCCGGGCAAGAGCCGCGAGGAGATCACCCGCGTGCTCCAGCACGCTCTGTGGCAGCAGCGCACGCTGTGGCTCGACCACGGTTACCTCGAAGGCGATGACACCGAC
>DASUOA010000494.1:0-2456 GCA_036276895.1 Arenimonas sp.
GTCCGTCCCTCGGCTTCGAACAGCGCGATCGACTCGGCGTCGACCGGGAATTCCTGACGGACCTCGCTGCCCGGCGCGGCGGTATCGCCGCCGTACATCGTGGTGGCATCCGGCGTGCCGTCTTCGTGGCGGTGATCATGCTTGAGGCGCAGGCCCGCCTCGGTACGGGTCAGGATCCAGGTGCGCGAGCGGTCCTCGCCCACATGGAAGGGAATCCGCAGCTCATCGACCTCGCAGCCGCGCACGTGCATCACCAGCGCCTTGCCGGTGAACGGATCATCACCCTCCGGCGGCGGCTCGTCGGCGACGATGCGGCCGGCGAAGGCCTGCCCGCAATGGCTGCGGATGCGATCCATGAAGGCGTCGACCGGCTGCATGGCGGTGTCGACGGCAGGCGTCTCGGCCGTCTCGGCAGCTGCGGCGGCTTGCGGGGCCTCGGCGGTCGGAGCGGCGGGCTGCTGGCTGCAGGCAGCGAGCAGGACGGCAGTGGCGAGCAGGCTCGCCGGCAGGGTCGGGGTCTTCATGGGCCCCACCCTATCGGCCGGGCGGCATCCGGGCAAGGCGCGAATCAGGCGTCGCTGGCCGGCTTGGCGGGGGCCGGCGGTGCAGCCGCGGCGGGTGCCTCGGACTTGACCGCTTTGGCCTCGCCGCCGCCTTCCGCCGGCTTGGCCGCCTCACCCTTGTCGACCAGATTGCGCTTGGCGTCGCCGTCCTTCTTGAAGTCGGTCTCGTACCAACCGCTGCCGGCCAGGCGAAAGCTCGGCGCCGTCACCTGCCGGCGCAGTTGCGGTGCGGCACAGGACGGACAATCGGTCGGATCGGGATCGGAGAGTTTCTGCAGGCGGTCGAACTGGTGACCGCAGCTGCCGCATTCGAAGGCGTAGATCGGCATGGCAGGTACGAGACGGCAAGGGGGCTGCCGCCCCTAATGGGGCGCGCCATCGCCGGTTTCAATCCGGCATTGCATCGGCGCGAAAATTCCCCATTCCGATCAATGTGTTAGGATCTGCCCTCGGTCGCAACCGCGAAACGGGATGATGCTCGCCAGCGTACGACCCTTGGCCGCCCTGATGCTGGGCGTCGCCCTGCTGCTGTCCGGCAGCGGCTTGCTCGGCCCTTTGTTGGCCCTGCGTGGCGGCCATGAGGGATTTTCCGACCAGGCCATTGGCCTGGTCATGTCGGCCTACTTCGCCGGCTTCTTCCTGGGCACGTTCGCCGCGCCCGGGCTGATCCGCCGTATCGGCCATATCCGCGCCTTCGCCTTCTATGCGGCACTGTGCACAGTCTCGGTGCTGCTGCATCCGATGCTGGTCGACCCCTGGGCCTGGGCCCTGCTGCGCCTGGCCACCGGCATCGCACTGGTCGGGCTGTACACGGTGATCGAAAGCTGGCTCAACGTGCAGGCGCTGCCAGCACAACGGGGACGAGTGTTTGCGATCTACATGGTGATCAACCTGTTGGCGCTGGCGGCTGGCCCGTGGTTGCTGCCGCTGGCGGCCCGTGATGACGACCGGCTGTTCTCGCTGGTGGCGATGCTGATCTGCGCCGCCGCACTGCCGGTAACCGCCAGCCGCATGGCGCAACCGGTGCTGCCGGACATGCCGCAGCTGGATCTGCGCGCGCTCTACCACGCGGCGCCAGCCGCCACCGCCGGCGCCTTGCTGGCCGGCCTGGCCATGGGCGCCTTCTGGGGCCTGGCCGCGATCTATGCGCTGCGGGTCGGCTTCGACACCGTCGGCATGGCCGCGCTGGTCAGCCTGACCATTCTTGGCGGCGCCGCCCTGCAATGGCCCTTGGGCCGCTGGTCGGACCAGCGTGACCGGCGCAGCGCATTGGCTGTGGTGGCCACGGTGGCGGCGCTGTTGGCGCTGCTGATGCTGCCCGGCGCGCAGCTTCCGAAGCCGGCGCTGCTGGCGTTGTGGTTCGCCTTCGGTGGTATGGCGTTCGCGCTGTATCCGCTGTGCATCGCGCACCTGCTCGACCACCTGCCGGGCGAAGACACGCTGTCGGCCTGCGCCAGCCTGCTGCTGCTCAACGGCATCGGCTCGGCCATCGGGCCGGCACTGGCGGGCCTCGCGATGGGCCAGTGGGGTGCCAATGCACTGCCTGCCTATCTCGCCGGCACCTTGCTGCTGCTGGCGGCGGTCGCCACCAGCCGCCGCCTGTTGCGCTACCGCGAAACCGACCAGCCATCGCACTACCACCCGATGCTGCGCACCACTCCCGCGGCCTTCGAGCTGCTGCCGGAAACCGGTGACAGCGCTGACACACCGCAACCGCAAAACAAGGACACACATTGACTTCGAGCCGACGCCGACCCGCCACCGCCGCTTCCCGCCCGACGCCACCGACCCTGCTGCTGGCCACCGACCTCGATGGCACCTTCCTCGCCGGCGACGCCGAACAGCGGCAGCGGCTGTACCGGTTGGTCGACCAGGATCCAAGCATCCAGCTGG
>DASUOA010000495.1:0-2851 GCA_036276895.1 Arenimonas sp.
GGCATCCGATGGCGGCCGCAGCACGGTCTGCAGATGCGTGGCGTGGGCGTCGATGCTCTGACCCATTCCGGCGAACAGCGGATCGTCGGCGGCGGCCGGATGCAGCGCCACCGGCACCGTGCCCATCTCGCGGCCACGCGGGTTGTAGCCGACCTCACCGCCGAGCGCGTGCGCGATCAGCTGGTGCCCGTAGCAGATGCCGAACAGCGGCAGGCCGGCGTGCGCGGCATCGCGCAGCCAATCGGCGCTGCGCTCGCTCCAGGGTTCGCGGTCGGTGACCATCGCGCCCGAGCCGGTGATGAACACGCCGGCATAGCCACGCCGATCGGGCAGTTCGGCACCGAGGGCGACGCCGCATTCATGCACCTGGCGCGCATGCAGGCCGGCGGCGACGCGGATCCAGTGACCGAAACTGCCATGCCGGCGCAGGCTCGGGATCGGGCCGCCGGTTTCGAGGATGAGGAAGGGTTTCATGCGGCCGTAGAGGCGATGCGGACGGGGCTGGAAGCGGTTGCCGACTATACTAGCCCGCTTGCGCACGCCTTCGCGCCCACCTTTCGCGCCGCCGACATGACTGCACCGACTTTCCAGGAACTCATCCTCCGCCTCAACCAGTTCTGGGCCCAGCAAGGCTGCGTGCTGATCCAGCCGCTCGACCTCGAAGTCGGCGCCGGCACTTTCCACCCTGCGACCTTCCTGCGCGCGCTCGGCCCGGAGCCGTGGAACGCCGCCTACGTGCAGCCCTGCCGCCGACCCACCGATGGCCGCTACGGTGACAACCCCAACCGGCTGCAGCGTTACTACCAGTACCAGGTGGTGATGAAGCCCAATCCCGACAACTTCCAGCAGCTCTACATCGATTCGCTCAAAGCGCTGGGCATCGACCCGCTGGTGCACGACCTGCGCTTCGTCGAGGACAACTGGGAATCGCCGACGCTCGGCGCCTGGGGCCTGGGCTGGGAGGTGTGGATGAACGGCATGGAAGTCACCCAGTTCACCTACTTCCAGCAGGCGGGCGGCTTGGAGTGCCGGCCGGTCACCGGCGAGATCACCTACGGCCTCGAGCGCCTGTGCATGTACTTGCAGAACGTCGACAACGTGTTTGATCTGGTATGGACGGTCGGCCCGCAGGGGCCGGTGTATTACCGCGACGTCTACCATCAGAACGAGGTCGAACAGAGCGCCTACAACTTCGAGCATGCCGACGTCGCGGAACTGTTCCACCGTTTCGACGCCTGCGAGAAGGAAGCCCTGCGGCTGGTGGAACTGGGTTTGCCGCTACCCGCCTACGATCAGGCCTGCAAGGCCTCGCACAGCTTCAACCTGCTCGATGCCCGCCGCGCGATCTCGGTCACCGAGCGCCAGCGCTACATCCTGCGGGTGCGCACGCTGTCGCGCGCGGTGGCCGAAGCCTACTTCGCACAACGTGAAAAACTAGGATTCCCCAACCTGCGCCCGGTCGCCGCCTGAGCCCCCCGCATCCGCCCCTGACGCCGAGAGCCGAATCATGAGCCAGACCCTGCCGCTGCTGATCGAACTGGGCACCGAAGAGCTGCCGCCCAAGGCCCTGCCCGAGCTGGCCCAGGCCTTCTTCGATGGCGTCATGAAGGGGCTGGACGAACGCCGGCTGCTGCCCGTCGACAAGGACCACACCGCCGGCCACGCGCTCGGCGAGGCCAGCATCGGCAGCATCGGGCTCGGCGCCGCGGTGCTGCCGTCCAAACCCAAGCCGCTGTATTCGCCGCGGCGTCTGGCGGTGCTGCTTCCGGCGGTGCTGCCGCGGCAGCCGTCGCAGAACGTCGAGGTGCTCGGCCCCTACGTCAACATCGGTCTGGACGAGTCCGGGCAGCCGACCCCGGCCCTGCTCGGCTTCGCGCAGAAGCAGGGCGTCGATGTCAGCCAGCTCGAACGCATCAGCGATGCCAAGGGCATGCGCTACGCCTACCGCGCGGTCAAGCCCGGCGCCACCACTGCCGAACTGCTGCCGAGCATCGTGCAGGAGGCGATCCGCGCGATGCCGGTGCCCAAGCCGATGCGCTGGGGCGATCACGACTTCGCCTTCGTGCGCCCGGCGCACTGGCTGGTGATGCTGCTGGGCAAAGAGATCGTCCCGGGCGAGGTGCTCGGCCTGACCTCATCGCGCAACAGCCGCGGCCATCGCTTCCATCACGACAAGCAGGTCTGGTTGAACCACGCCGAGGAGTACATCGGCGCCTTGCGCGAGGCGCATGTGCTGGTCGATGCCGACGAGCGCCGTCGCCGCGTGCGCGAGGAGATCGAAGCCGCCGCGCGCCAGGGCCAGGGCACGCCGCGCATCACCGAGGCGCTGCTCGAAGAGGTCAACTGCCTGGTCGAATGGCCCAAGGGCGTGCTCTGCAGTTTCGACAAGGATTTCCTGGCGGTGCCGCAGGAAGCCCTGATCAGCACCATGGAGCAGAACCAGAAGTTCTTCCCGGTGCTCGACCATAACGGCCGCCTCACCGAGCGTTTCGTCGGGGTCGCCAACATCGAATCGAACGATGTCGAAGAAGTGCGCAAGGGCTACGAGCGGGTGATCCGTCCGCGCTTTGCCGATGCCAAGTTCTTCTTCGACGAAGACCTCAAGCAGGGCATCGTGGCGATGGCCTCGGGCCTCGGCGATGTCACGTACCAGCAGAAGCTCGGCAGCTATGCCGACAAATCGTTGCGGGTGGCGAACCTGGCGCAGTCGATTGCCGAACAACTCGGCTCCGATGCCGAACAGGCGCGCAGCGCCGCCAAGCTGGCCAAGGCCGACCTGCAGAGCCGCATGGTCGGCGAGTTCCCGGAGCTGCAGGGCATTGCCGGTCGCTACTACGCATCCGCCGCCGGC
>DASUOA010000496.1:0-8091 GCA_036276895.1 Arenimonas sp.
TCGTCGCCTGCAGGTTTGGGTTTGTTCGCCACGGCAGCACCTCCGGTCGTTGATTGCGAAATTTGCAAGACCTATGCCGCAACGGTAGCCCGAAGCTCGCGCCAGTAAAACCGTCACGGCGGCATCGCGATCAGGCGCGCACGGCAACGCCGGCGCCACCCGCGCGGCGCCGGCCGAGGGATCGCGGCGGGGCGACCTCAGGCGTATTCGTCGAGCAGGCCTTTTTTGGCGCGAACCGGCTCGTGGCTTGGCTGACCGTCACTGGCATCGTTGAGCGCGCCACTCCGGCGATCGCCACCGGCCTGCGCGTCTTGGCCGCGCTCGCGCGCCTGCTTGCCGATATCGCTCTGGGCCAGGGTCAGGCCCTGCGCATCGAGCAGCTCGCGCAGTCGCGGCAGGCCTGCTTCCAGCGCCTGGCGGACCTCGCTGCTGGAGCTGTGGAACTCGACTTTGACCTGATCGCCATCGATCTGCAGCTTCACTTCGATCACGCCGAGGTCCGGTGGCACCACGCGGATCTCGGCATGGCCGATGCGGCGGTCGACCAGCCACTGCAGGCGTTCGCCGATGACTTCGGGGAAGTCGGGGCTGTCCGGGCGCGGCGTGCTCAGCCCGAAAGCAGGCAGCGGGGCGGTGGGCGGCAGGCCCTGGAAGCGGGCGAGCGTGGCGCCGGTCCAGTGCGCGGTGGGCGCAGCGGTGAGTTCGGGCACGCTGTGTTCGGCGCCGAGATCGGTGTCGGCACTGATGATGTCCGGCTGTGCAGCGCGCTCACTCTGCTGACCAGCGGACGCTGCGCCCGCGCGCGCTGTCGCGTGGGATCCGGTTGCGCGCGGCGTGGCTGATGCATCGCGTCGTCCGGTGGCGGTGTGGCGGTTGCGTTCGACGTGTTCGGCATGGCGGGCACTGGCCACTGCCACCGGTGCGGCGCCGAGCGCGGCGGTCGAGCTGGATGCGGCGGCGGGCGTGGAGGCCGCCGGATTGGGGGCCGTGGGATTGCCGCTCGGCAAGGCGTTGACGCGCGCCGCGGGCGTGGCGTCGGCATCGTTGTGGGCGCTGCTGCGGGTTGGCGTCGGCTCGATTGCCGCCTGCGGTTGCGCAGCGCGCGGTGTCGGCGGCGCCGGCAATGGGGTGCTGTCGCTGGCGGGCAAGGGCGCGCGGGCGACCGCGACGTCGGCGCTGGCCAACGGTGCCGGTGCTGCCGGCACCGATGCTGCGACGGCGGCCGGAGCGGAGTGGGCCGACGGACTGGTCGGGGCTGCCACCGTCTTGGCCGGCGTCGCCGCCACATCCGCTGCGGTCGCACGCGGGTTGCGAATTGGCTGGGGCGAAACCCCACGCGCCAGGATCGCGGCGCCGGCATCCGCGACGCGAGTACTGCCACGCGCTGCTTTCGACGGTGCTGCGGTCTCCGGTGCGCGCGGTTCCGCTGCGACTTTGCTGGCCGGCAGGGCGGGCTGCGCGGGTTGTGCGCGCGACTCGCCTGGTTGGGCAGGTGTGGCCGCTACCGCCGGCGTGGCGGCCTGCGGATTACGCAGGCCGGCAGCAAGGGTGTCGGGGTTTTTGTCAGGGCGTGACGGATTTCCGTCGCCACGAGGTGGCAGCGGGTCTCGCGCGGGGCGCCGTGCCTCGGCCTTCGGCTGCGCCCCCGCCAGCTCCGCACGCTCAAGACCGCGCGGCAAGGGTTCTGCTGCGACCGGCGTGGGGGTTGCCGGCGCTGTCGAAGTATCACCGGTGACGGCGGGCGCGACGACGCCCGCACGGGCCTCGACCGCCGGCGTGGCGGGAACGGCCGGCTGTGCGCGTACCGCACTGCCGTCGCCGTCTTCGCCACGCAGCGCCGGGATGGCGGGCGTCGCTGGCGTTGCAGCGACCGCGCGCGGCGGCTCGCCCTCGCGATGGGGCTGGCCTTCAGCGCCGGCTCCCTCCGCGCGCTGCGCGCGTGCGACTTCGGCCGGGATCGCCGGTGTCGCCGGCGTGGCGCGCTCGCCCCGTGGCGCAGGCGTGGCGGCGACGGCGCGGATCGCCGGTTTCACGCTCGCGGCGGCATTGGCCGCCTGCTGTGCCGACAACGCGGCGTCGATGATCGCACCGGGCTCGATGTCCGCGGGCAGCTCGGCAAGCGCTGCGTCGTCGACGATGAGCGCTTCCTGCGCTTCTTCGTCGCCGGGCAGGATCGCCGTTACAGCAGCGTCGGCTGACTGCGTCGGGTCCGCGGCTGTTGCCGGTTCATCGCCGAGCACATTGGCGAACAGCGCCGCGAACGGCCCGGCCTCTTCGCCTTCACCACGACGACGGACAGCGGCGGGCGGCAGCTCGTTGGCGACCAGGAACAACAGCGGCGAGTTGGCGGGAGAAGCGCTCATGACTCATTCCTCGGATTTGCGGCGGGCGGCGATCTCGTCCTGTTCGCGCTGCTCGCGACGGGCCTTTTCCAGGTCTTCCTGGCGGCGATAACTGGCGGCGAGTTTTTCCAGAACCTGGGTCTCGCGGCTGGCGATCAGCAGTCGCGCGGTTTCCACCTCGCAATGGCTGCGCACAGTCTCGACATTGCGATGCTGGGTATCGACCGCCTGCTTGATGCGCTCGCGGAAGGCGAGCCGGTTGGCCAGCATCGCCGGATGGGTCGAGCCCTGCACCGGCTGCGAATACTCCTCGGCGTAGCGCTGCAACTCGTCGAGCCGCTCCTGCTGGCTGTCGAGCGTGCGCTTGCGCTCGGCCAAGGCGCGCGCAACCACCGATTCGCGCTCTTCGGCGAGACGGATCAAGGGGTGCAGGCGGCGCTCTTTCATGGCTTGCCTCGCGCGCTTTCAAGCAGCTTCACCAGCGCGCCCTGGCTCTGCTCCAGCGTGGCGCCGGTGGCGACGTCCTGATGCAAGAAGCCACCGATGTCGGACCAGCGTTCCAGCGCTTCGTCGACGCGCGGATCGCTGCCTTTCTGGTAGGCGCCGATGGTGATCAGGTCGCGATGGGCATTGTAGGCCGATACCAGCTGGCGCACTTTGCGGATGCGCTCGCGCCACGGTGGGTCGGTGACGTCCATGACCAGGCGACTGACCGATGCTTCAACATCGATCGCGGGGAACTGGCCGCTCTCGGCGATCGCGCGGGAGAGCACGAAATGGCCGTCAAGGATGGCGCGGCTGGCATCGGCGATCGGCTCGTGCGGATCGTCGCCTTCGGTGAGGATGGTGTAGAAGGCCGAGACCGAGCCGCGGCCGTCGATGCCGTTGCCAGCGCGTTCGACCAGGCCCGGCAGGCGCGCGAACACCGACGGCGGATAGCCGCGGGTGGTTGGCGGCTCGCCCACCGACAAGCCGATCTCGCGCTGCGCCTGCGCGAAACGCGACAGCGAATCCATCAGCAGCAGCACGTGCAGGCCCTGGTCGCGGAACCATTCGGCGATCGCGGTGGCGCGGTAGGCGCCGTGCAGTCGCGCCAGCGGTGGACGATCCGACGGCGAAGCGACCACCACCGCGCGCGCGAGGCCGGCTTGCCCCAGCGTGCTCTCGACGAAGTCGCGCACTTCGCGACCTCGCTCGCCGATCAGTCCGACCACCACCACGTCGGCCTTGGTGTAGCGCGTCATCATCCCGAGCAGGGTCGACTTGCCGACGCCGGAACCGGCGAACAGGCCGACACGCTGACCGCGGCCGATCGGCAGCAACGCATTGATCGCGCGCACGCCGACGTCCAGCGGTTGCGTGATCGGTTCACGTTGCAGCGGATTGATCGGCGCGCCATGCAACGGCACATAGGCCTGGGCGCGGATCGGGCCGCGGCCGTCGAGCGGTTCGCCTTCGCCGTCGATGACGCGGCCGAGCAGGCCCTGTCCGACGGCGACGGTATTGCGCACCGTCGACGGCACCACCCGCGCATTGGGCAGCACGCCGTGGATCTCGGTGCTGGGCATCAGGAAGGTGCGGTCGCCGGCGAAGCCGACCACTTCGACATCGACCCATTGCCCTTGACCGACTTCGATGCGGCAAGGCGCGCCGAGCGAGGCTTCGCAGCCGCTGGCTTCCAGCGTCAGGCCGATCGCGCGCTTGAGCACGCCCTCGCGCACCAGGCCTTGCGAAGCGATCCGCAGCGGTTGCTCGCGCAGGCGCTGGGCCAGGCGCAGATCGCGTTGCTGCCGATGCTCGCGGACCGGGATCATGTGTCGCCCTCGTTCTCCAGCGTGTTCCACACCGCCTGCAGCCGTGCCTGCAAGGTGGCGTCGATGCGCATGCTGTCGGTGTGGCAGCGCAGGTCGCCGCGCGCCAGCGAGGAATCCGGCACCAGCCGCACCTTGTCAGGCAGCTCCAGCATCGGCTTGAGCAGGGCGATGTCGTTGGGATGGAGGTGGATCTCGATGTTGCGGCGTTCGTTGCCGAGCAGGTCGAGTGCCCTGCCGACCAGTTCGGCGAGCAGTGCGGGGTCGGCAGCATAGGCGCGGCCGAGCAGGTCGCCGGCAATGCGCACGGCAAGCTCGCCGAGCGCGGTGCCGACTTCGCTTTCGAGTTGCCCCAACGGGCGCGCCAGGCTGTCGAGCACCGCTTCGATCTGTGCCGCCAGCTTGTGCGCCTCCTTCATGCCGGCGGCGTAGCCTTCCTCGCGGCCCTGCGCATGCCCTTCGGCACGCGCGGCCTGCTCGATCGCATCGATTTCCTCGATGCTCGGCGGCGGCTTGTGCCGCGGCGTGAGCTCGGGCAGCTCCCAGCGCACCACCTCCGCGGGCTTGTCCACGGTCATGATCACAGGAACTCCTCGGACTTGCCGCCGAGCTGGATGGTGCCGGCGTCAGCGAGCTGGCGGACGATGTTGAGGATCTCGCGCTGCGCGGCCTCGACATCGGCCAGGCGCACCGGGCCGCGCGCTTCCATGTCCTCGACCAGGATGGCGGCGGCGCGCTGCGACATGTTCTTGGTGATCTTGTCCTTGACCGCCGAGTCGGCACCGCGCAGGGCGACGCCGAGCTTGTCGTTGGGTACATCGCGCAGCAGCGCCTGCATCGAGCGGTCGTCGAGTTCGATCAGGTCGTCGAACACAAACATCAGCTCCTGGATCTTGTCGCCGATGGCGGCGTCGATCTGCCGCACCATGGTCATCACTGCTTGTTCCTGCGCGGTTTCCAGGAAGTTCATGATGTCCGCAGCGCACTTCAGGCCACCGACGCTCGACGACTTGACGTTCTGGTTGCCGGAGAACTGCTTCTCCATGATGTCGTTGAGTTCGTTCAAGGCATTCGGCGGGATGCCTTCGAGGCTGGCGATGCGCAGGATGACGTCGGCGCGCACGCGGTCCTGCAGGAACTTCAGCACCTCGGCGGCCTGGTCGGAGTCGAGGTGCGAGAGCACGATGGCGATGATCTGCGGGTGCTCGTTGCGCACCAGCTCGGCGATCGACTTGGCATCCATCCACTTCAGGGTTTCCAGGCCCTTGGTGTTGCGGCCGTGCAGGATGCGGTCGATCAGGCCGGAGGCCTTGTCCTCGCCGAGCGCGCCGATCAGCACGCTGCGCACGTAGTCGTCGGCGCCGACGCCGAGCGAGGTCTGGTTCTCGAGCGTGTTGACGAAATCGTCGAGCACGTTCTCGGCCTGGTCGCGGCTGACGTTGCTGATGGTCGCCATGGCCACGCCGAGCTTCTGCACGTCCTTGGCGCCGAGCTGCTTGAGCACCTCGGCGGCGTCTTTCTCGCCCAGCGACATCAGCAGTACCGCGGCGCGCTGGGTGCCGGTCAACTGCTGCGGCGGTGCTTGGGTCGTCATCTCAGCCATCGGCGGCCACCCAGCCCTTCACTACTTGCGCCACGCGGCGCGGGTCCTGGCTGGCGGCGGCACGCGCGGCCAGCAGCTTTTCCTCATAACTGTTCGACTGCGTGCTGCCCGGCGGCAACGCGGCCTGCGCGGCGCCGGCCAATACCGCTTGGGCACCGGGCGGCAATTGCCGCTGCATTTCCGGGTGCGCGGCGGCGAGCATCGCCTGCTGTTCTTCGTCGTACTCGTCGGACTCCGGTCGTGCCACCAGCTGCTGCAGGGCCGGGCGAAGTACACCGAACAGCAGCAGCAATACCAGCAGGCCGCCAATCAGCAGGCGCGCAGCATTCATGACCCAGGGCTGCTCCCAGAGCGGCAGTTCCGGCAGCTCGGCCTGCAGGTCCGGTTGCACGAAGGGCGCGTTCATCACCGACACCGAATCGCCGCGCTCGGCATCGAAACCGACCGCTTCCTTCACCAGTGCTTCGACCCGCGCCAGTTCGTCCTCGGTCAGCGCGCGGCTGGTCGGCGCCGGGCCGGCGGGCTCCTCGCCCTCGGCCGGTGCTGGCGTGCTGCCCGGCGCGACCGGCAGGTTGTCGACCAGCACCGCGACGGTAACCCGACGCACTTTGCCGCCGGGTTGGGTGGTGTGCACCAGGGTGCGGTCGAGCTCGAAGTTGCGGGTGGCGCTGCGCGAGCTCGGAGCGTTGCCGTCGGCAGCGGCGACATTCGGATCCGGCGCGCCGGGTGGCGTGTTCGCAACCGCGCCGGGAACCCCTTGCGGCCCGGCATCGGCGCCGCCGGCAGTCTGTTCGGAAATCTGTTCGCTGCGGATCTTGGCCGGATCGGCGTTGTAGATCTCGCGCGCTTCCTGGGTCTGGGCGAAATCCATGTCGACCGCGACCTGTGCGCTGACCCGTCCCGGCCCGGCGAAGGGCAGCAGCAGGTCGTGAATGCGCTGCACCATCGAGGTCTCGATGCGCCGCGTCTGGTCGAACTGGCGCGCGGTGATCGCCGCTTCGCTCTGGCTGTCCTGCTCGCTGAGCAGGCGTCCGCTCTGGTCGATGATGGCGATGCGCTCGCTGCTGAGGTCGGGGATGCTCGACGCCACCAGATGCACGATTGCCGACACCTGGTTGGGCTCGAGGTTGCGACCGGAATGCAGTTCGAGCAGCACCGAGGCGCTGGCCGGCTCACGCTGGCGGGTGAACACGCTGACCTTGGGCATCGCCAGATGCACGCGCGCTGCCTTGACCGGGCGCAGCGACGAGATGGTGCGCGACAGTTCGGTTTCCAGCGCGTGCTGGTAGCGCGCGCCTTCGACGAACTGGCTGACGCCAAAACCCTGTTCGCCTTCGATCATTTCCATGCCGGAGCGGCTGCCGCCGGGCAGGCCCTGCGCGGCGAGGCGTAAGCGGGCGTCGTGCAGCTGGTCGGCGGGCACGGTGATGCTGCCGTCGACGGGATCGAGCTTGAACGGGATGCCGGTGTTGCGCAGGGCATCGGCGGCGGCGGCCGCGTCTTTGCTGTCGAGGTTGGAGTAGAGCGGCGCATAGCCTGGCGTCTGCGACCAGAAGAACACCCACAGCCCCAGCGCGATGGCGCCGGCCAGTCCGACCAGGATCAGGATCTGGCGGACGGCCGGGATGTCCTTGACGGTGGCGAGGGTTAGGTTGGGCATGGCTCAAGGTTTGTGCCGGGTCAGACCGGCATGTTCATGATGTCCTGATAGGCCTGGACCAGTTTGTTGCGCACATGCAGTACCGCCTGGAAACCGATCTGCGCTTCCTGCCCGGCCAGCATCACCCGGGTCAGGTCGACGCTGGGATCGCCGAGCTCGAACGCGGTGCGCAACTCGCCGGCCTGGTTCTGGGCATCGTTGACGCGCGACACCGCCTGCTTGAGCGCGTCGCTGAAGCTGACGCGCTCGGCACCGCCGCCACCTTCCACCACCGGCGCCCCGAGCGGCGCGGCGCCCGGCGCCGCGATGCCCTGCGTCCAGCCCTGGGTCTGGCTCTGCAGGCTGCGGATCTGGCTCAGGACGGAGGAGATGGCGTCGGACATGCGGTTCTCGGTGCGGACGACGACGGAATGAGGGGCCCCGCAGGTTCAGATGCAAAGCGCGTGCCGTGACTGCGCCGGAAATTCGTCAGCGCAGCGGCGCCGGCTCGCCGTCGCTGGCTTCGCGGTCGATGCCGTACTTGCGCAGCTTCTCCGCCAAGGTGGTGCGGCGCAGCCCGAGCAGCGCTGCGGCATGGGCGATGACGCCGTCGCAGCGTGCCAGCGCGGCGCGAATCAGTGACAGCTCGATCTGCGCCAGATGTTCCTTCAGGTCGATGCCGTCGGCGGGCAGCAC
>DASUOA010000497.1:0-6767 GCA_036276895.1 Arenimonas sp.
GATGTTCGTCATCGCGTAAGGACCGGCCATGCTGACCAAAGTCGTCATCGCCAACCGCGGCGAGATCGCGCTGCGCATCCTGCGCGCCTGCCGTGCGCTCGGCATCAAGACGGTGGCCGTGCACTCGACCATCGACCGCAATTTGAAGCACGTGGCCATGGCCGACGAGTCGGTCTGCATCGGCCCGGCGCCCTCGTCCGAGAGCTACCTCAACATCCCGGCGATCATCGCCGCGGCGGAGGTCACCGACGCCCAGGGCATCCATCCCGGCTACGGTTTTCTTTCCGAGAACGCCGACTTCGCCGAGCGGGTGGAGAAATCCGGCTTCGTATTCATCGGCCCGACCGCGAATGTCATCCGCATGATGGGCGACAAGGTCGAGGCGATCCGCGCCATGAAGGATGCCGGCGTGCCCTGCGTGCCCGGCTCCGGTGGCCCGGTTGGCGACGATGAGGCCGAGGCACTGCGCCTGGGTCGCGAGATCGGCTATCCGATCATCGTCAAGGCCGCCGGCGGTGGTGGCGGCCGCGGCATGCGCGTGGTGCGCGAAGAAAGCGCATTGATGAGCTCGATCGCGCAGACCAAGCAAGAGGCCAAGGCCGCCTTCGGCAACGACATGGTGTACATGGAGAAGTTCCTGGAGAACCCACGCCACGTGGAGATCCAGGTGCTGTCTGACGGCCAGGGCAACGCGGTGCACCTCGGTGAGCGCGACTGCTCGATGCAGCGCCGGCACCAGAAGGTGGTCGAGGAAGCACCGGCCCCCGGCATCACGCCCGAGCAACGCGCCGAGATCGGCCGCATCTGCACCGATGCCTGCATCCGCATCGGCTACCGCGGCGCCGGCACCTTCGAGTTCCTGTACGAGAACGGCCGCTTCTACTTCATCGAGATGAACACCCGCGTGCAGGTCGAGCACCCGGTGACCGAGATGATCACCGGCGTCGACCTGGTGCGCGAGCAGCTGCTGATCGCTTCGGGCCAAAAGCTCTCGATCCGTCAGGAAGACGTGCACATCACCGGTCATGCCATCGAATGCCGCATCAATGCCGAAGACCCGGAGACCTTCCTGCCGAGCCCGGGCCTGATCAAGCACTTCCACGCCCCCGGCGGCCCTGGCGTGCGCGTCGACTCGCACATCTACGAGGGCTACAAGGTCCCGCCGAACTACGACTCGATGATCGGCAAGCTGATCGTGCACGGCGCCGACCGCGCCCAAGCGATCGCCCGCATGCGCTGCGCGCTGTCGGAAATGATCGTCGACGGCATCAAGACCAATGTCCCGCTGCAGAGCAGGATCATGGCTGACGTCGGCTTCCAGCAGGGCGGCACCAATATCCATTACCTCGAGAAGCGGCTGGCCGAGCGCAAGGAAAAAGTGATCGGGCTGGGTTGAAATCAATGACCGAAACGTTGAAGCGTCGCCGCCAACCGATCACCCGCAGGCGATGGTCGCTGCTGAGCCTGGCAGTCACTGGCGCGCTGCTGACGGCTTGTACGATCAAGATCGACCCGGAGTGGCGCATCGAGGATTGGCAGGTCCAAAAGTTGCCGTCAGCGGACGAAGGCAATCCACGCTTTCGCTTGACCTCGACGGCCCGAATGTCCGTGACGCGCCAGCAGTTGAGTCAAGCGGCTGGACCGCGCATGCGAGAGCTTTGCAAGCACGACGACATTCTGGCGTTCCGGCTGGTCGAGCCCGCCTACGCTCCCGACGTCGACAAGTTGGAACAGCTGGACTTGGAGTTGGACTCTGGCATTCCAGTCACTTTCGAGCTCACTTGTCCGGGCAGATTGCCGAACGAGATGCCAGCTGACGGCAATGGCGAGTTCAAGGAGTTGCTGGCCCTCGTTCGCAGCAGGGTGACTGAGATCGATCCACTGGGCACGGAACCCGTCATCGCTTGGCACACATGGACCCGTGAACAAGGCGGAAGGCACCAGGCTCTCAGGGAGTCGTTGGGAAGGGAGGCCTTGCGTCAGCAAGCCCGATGCGGGAATCGCCGTGTCGTCGTCGGCCCAATCGCGACTGCGGTGCGCATCGATCCACTCGGGGCATACAGCGACTCTCGCTACCGGCACAAGGCCGTGCCGCCCCTGGATGAGTACGATGGTCGACTGGATGTATTCGCGGCAGCGAGATTCAGCTGCTTTGATGTCACACCGGCCTCCGTGCCGTCGTCGCGAAACTCGGCGACAGGCGCGACGGATAGTGTGGCGCTCCCGGACTGACGGAGCAGTTGTCATGAAACCCGGCCATCCCGAACTCACCATGACGGTGCTGATGACGCCGGACATGGCCAACTTCTCCGGCAAGGTGCACGGTGGTGCGCTGCTCAAGCTGCTCGACGAAGTGGCCTACGCCTGCGCCAGCCGCTATGCCGGGCACTACACGGTGACGTTGTCGGTCGACCAGGTGGTGTTCCGCGAGCCGATCCATGTCGGCGAGCTGGTGACTTTCCTCGCGGCGGTGAACTACACCGGCCGCAGCTCGTTGGAAGTCGGCATCCGCGTGGTCACCGAGAACGTGCGCACGCAGAGCTCGCGCCATACCAACAGCTGCTTCTTCACCATGGTCGCGCTGGGCGATGACGGCCAGACCGTGGCGGTGCCACCGCTGCAACCGGTCACCGACGAGCAGCGCCGCCGCTACGCGCAGGCACAGCAACGCCGGCAGATCCGCGAGGAACTGGCGCAGCGCTATGCGGCACTGCACGGTGACGACATCGGCAACTGCTAGACTGGCATCGTTGCCGGACCGGGGTCGCCTTCATGGACAAGCCACTGTATGTGCATGCCGACTGGGACGCCGAGGCCGGCGTCTGGGTGGCGACCTCCAACGATGTGCCCGGTCTCGCGACCGAGGCCGACACCGTCGAGGCGCTGGTCGTCAAACTCGAAACGGTGATTCCCGATCTGCTCGCCGCCAACGGCACGCCAGTGGTCGGCGATGTCGACTTCGAATTGCTGGCGCGCCGCTTCGACCGGGTACGCGCGGCGGCCTGAATGATCGAAGGCTTTTCCGAAGCGCTCAAGCGCCTGCTGCGCGATGCCGGCTGCGCATTCGTTCGCAACGGCCGCGGCGATCACGAGATCTGGCGTTCGCCGATCACCGGCTTGCACTTCGTCGTCGACGGCAAGATCAAGTCGCGCCACACCGCCAACGCCGGGTTGCGGCAGGCGGGCCTGCCCAAGCATTTCTGAGTTTCGTTCGTCATGCCTTTCCTCGAACTCTCCCTGCGCTGTCGCGCCAACGACGAAGCCCGCGTCGAGCACGCGCTGTCGGACATCGGCGCGCTGTCGGTGACGCTGATGGACGCCGATGCAGCGACGCCCAACGAGCGCGCGGTGCTCGAGCCCGGCGTCGGCGAAACCCCGCTGTGGCCGGAGATCGTGATGATGGCGCTGTTCCCGGACGGCACCGTACCGGAGCTGGTGCTGCACGCGCTCGATGCCTTCGATGCCGGCATCGACCTGTCGCAGGCCGAGTTCCGCGAGGTCGCCGACCAGGACTGGGAACGCGCCTGGATGGACCAGTACCAGCCGCTGTCTTTCGGCCGTCGCACCTTCATCGTGCCGTGGAACCGCGAGCTGCCGCCCGAGGCCGAGCGCAGCGATGCCGCGGTGGTGCGACTCGATCCGGGACTCGCCTTCGGCTCCGGCACCCATCCGACCACGGCGCTGTGCCTGCAGTGGCTGGATGCGCTCGAGCTCAGCGGCCAGACGGTGCTGGATTTCGGCTGCGGCTCGGGAATTCTCGCGCTGGCCGCACTCAAGCTCGGCGCCGCGCGCGCGGTCGGTGTCGACAACGACCCGCAGGCGCTGATCGCCACTCGCGACAATGCCGAGCGCAACGGCGTGGTCGATCGCCTCGACGTGTACCTGCCAACCGACGAGCCTGCAGCGCGCTATCCGGTGGTGGTCGCCAATATCCTCGCCGTCGCCCTCGACCAGCTCGCCGAACTGCTGGCATCGCGCGTCGCACCCGGCGGCGTGATCGCGCTATCGGGCATCCTGCACGGACAGGAAGGCGCCCTGCTGCAGCGCTACGGCGCCTGGTTCGACGACCTGCAGGCAACGCAGCAGGACGACTGGATGCGCATTACCGGCCGGCGCCGCGCCTGAGCGCGCACCGCACCGGATACGCCGGCTCCCGGGTTAGCATCGCCGGCGCATGAACGACTCCACGCCCCGCTTTGCCCGCGACCACCGCCACGGCCAACGTCCATCACGACGCTGGCCGCGCTGGGCATTGCTGCTGGCGTTGCTGCTGTCGCTGGGCGTGCTCAGCGTGCTCGGCGAACGCGAGCGCCTCGCCAGCGATTCCCGCTGGCGCCCGGCACTCGCACGGATGTGCGCGATCGCCGGCTGCACGCTGCCGCCGTGGCGCGAGCCGGCGCGCTTTGCCGTCGTTGCCCGCGAAGTCCGCCCGCACCCGGAGCGCCAAGGCGCGCTGCAACTGGTGCTGAGCTTCCGCAACGATGCCGCGTGGGCGCAGGCCTGGCCGCGGCTGGAAGTCGGTTTCGCCGATGTCGACGGCAACCCGCAGGCGCTGCGCGTGTTCGCACCGGCCGAATACCTCGGCGGCGAACCGGCCTTCGCCGAAATTGCGCCCGGACAGAGCGTGCACGTGTCGCTCGAGCTGGTCGATCCCGGCAAGTCGGCGCTCGCCTTCCACATCGAATTTCATTAAGCGCCGACCATACGCTGTCGCTTGTCGTGCGCACTCAAGCACTTGCAACGGCATTGGCAAAACGGTGGTGATTGGCGGTAGACTCGCTCCCCCTCGCTGGATCCCAGTCCCTCCGCACGGAAGCGGACACAACGCGCTGGAGTTTCCCCACGTGAATGCTGTACCCGCGCTGCGCGCCGAAATTTTGACCATGCCTTCCCATCAGACCGCCCTGCGTGACCATGTCACCAAGGCCGTCCGCCGTTATCTGCACGACCTCGGTGACCACGAGGCCGATGACCTCTACGAGGTGGTGCTGCGCGAGGTCGAGGCACCGCTGTTCGCCGAGGTACTGCGCCATTGCGAGGGCAACCAGAGCCGTGCCGCCGCGCGCCTGGGCATCAATCGCGCCACCCTGCGCAAGAAGCTGCGCGAGTACGGCCTGATCTGACTCGCGCCGGGCAGCATGCCCAAGTGCCGCGTGAGGCAAGGATGCCGGAAGCGGCCGCCGCCCCGCCGCGGGCGTTGCCGCTATAATTCGCGCCTTCCTGCCGGCCCCTCGGGCCGGTGCCGCTTCGCCTCGAAGGTGCTCCCATGACTGAACCTCGCCAGCCCGTGCGCCGGGCGCTGCTGTCCGTTTCCGACAAGGCCGGCCTGCTGCCGCTGGCCCGCGAACTGGTCACCCTCGGCGTCTCGCTGCTTTCGACCGGCGGCACCGCGAAAGCACTGCGCGAAGCCGGCATCGCCGTGACCGACGTCAGCGATGTGACCGGCTTCCCGGAAATCATGGACGGCCGCGTCAAGACCCTGCACCCGAAGATCCACGGCGGCCTGCTCGGTCGCGTCGGCCAGGATGACGGGGTGATGGCCGAGCACGGCATCGAGGCCATCGATCTGCTGATCGTCAACCTTTACCCCTTCGCCGCCACTGTCGCCAAGCCCGACTGCAGCTATGACGATGCGATCGAGAACATCGACATCGGTGGCCCGGCGATGCTGCGCGCGGCGGCAAAGAATCATGCGCGTGTCGCGGTGGTGGTCGACCCGGCCGATTACGATGCGCTGACCCACGCGCTCAAGGACGGCGGCACGACCAGCGCGCAGCGTCGCGGTTTCGCCGCCAAGACCTACGCGCATACCAGTGCCTACGATGGCCAGATCACCGAGTGGCTGTCGCGCCGCGCCGCCGAACCGGCGACGCCGGAAGCCTGGCCGCATTCGCTGCATCCGACGTTCCAGTTGGCCAGCAGCCTGCGCTACGGCGAGAACCCGCACCAGCGCGGCGCGCTGTACGTGGAGAAGGGCGCGCCGCAGGGCATCGTCGCCACCGCACGCTTCCTGCAGGGCAAGGAGCTCAGTTACAACAACCTCGCCGACGCCGATGCCGCGCTCGAGTGCGTCAAGGCCTTCGACGCACCGGCCTGCGTGATCGTCAAGCATGCCAACCCCTGCGGCGTGGCCATGGGCGCAACGGGTGCCGAAGCCTATTCGAAGGCCTTCAAGACCGACCCGACCTCGGCCTTCGGCGGCATCATCGCCTTCAACCGCGAGCTCGATGCTGCGACGGCCGCGGAGATCTTGAAGCGCCAGTTCGTCGAAGTGGTGATCGCGCCGTCGATCGCCAGTGACGCGTTGCCGCACTTCGCCAAGAAGGCCAACGTGCGCGTGCTGGCCTGCGGCGTGCTGCGTCGCGATCCGTCGGCACTGGAGTACAAGCGCATCGCCGGCGGCCTGCTGGTGCAGGATGCCGACACCGATGCGCTGACCGAAGGCGATCTAAAGATCGTCTCGCAGCGCGCGCCTTCACAGGATGAGCTGCGCGACCTGTTGTTCGCCTGGAAGGTGGCGATGTACGTGAAGTCGAACGCCATCGTCTACGCGCGTGACCTGCAGACCGTCGGCATCGGCGCCGGGCAGATGAGCCGCGTGGTGTCGGCCAAGATCGCCGGCCTCAAGGCCGAGGAAGCGGGCCTGGTGGTGCCGGGCTCGGTGATGGCCAGCGACGCCTTCTTCCCGTTCCGCGACGGTATCGACGCGGCCGCGGCCGCGGGCATCCGCGCGGTGATCCAGCCGGGCGGCTCCATGCGCGACAACG
>DASUOA010000498.1:0-2754 GCA_036276895.1 Arenimonas sp.
GGTCGACCAGTTCTTCGCCGGTGCGCCGCAGAACAAGGATCCCGGCCTGTTCTACATCGGTGCGCGGCTGACCGACGGCAAGCATGCGCAGACGGTGGTGACCGCGATCCAGGACGCGCTGCTGCAAGCACGCACGCAGCCGCTCGATATCGAGAAGTTGCGCGCGACGCAATCGCGCCTGAAGTACAGCTTCGCCGCCGGCATGGATACCGCCGCCGGACTTGGCGGCATCCTCGCGCGCTTCGTGCACTTCGAGCGAGATCCGGAAACGCTCAATCGCCTGTACGCGCAGTTCGACGCGGTGACACCGGATGACATCATCGCCGTCGCCGACCGCATCTTCATCGACAGCAACCGCGCCAGCGTGTCGGTGTCGAACGAAGCCGAGCTGGTCGGCGCCAACGGTTTCCGCGCGCTTGATGCGGAAGTCGCCAAGTTCAAGGCCAGCCAGCCCAAGCCGCCGGCGATCGCACTACTGGAGCAGCGCTCGGCTTCGCCGCTGGTCGATGTGTCGCTGATCTTCCACACCGGCGCCGCCTTCGAGCCGGCCGGCAAGAAGGGCATCGCGCAACTCACCGCGTCGATGCTGACCCAGGGCGGCAGCGCCAAGCGCAGCTTCGCCGAACTGCAGCAGGCGTTCTACCCGCTCGCTTCGGGATTCAACGCGCAGGTCGACAAGGAGATGCTCAAGCTCTCCGGCACCGTGCACCGCGACAACCTGCAGGCCTGGTACGCACTGGTTCGCGAAATGCTGCTCGAACCCGGCTTCCGCGAGGACGACCTCGCCCGCCTCAAGCAACAGCAGGCCAACGCCATCCGCATCAACCTGCGCAGCAACAACGACGAGGAGTTTGGCAAGGAAGCGCTGTACGAATTCAGCTACGGCGCCAAGCATCCCTATGGCACGCTCAACCTCGGCAAGGCCGGCGACGTCGAGAAGCTGACGCTCGATGACGTGCGCGCCTTCTTCAAGTCCCACTTCAATCCGCAGCGCCTGCGCGTCGGTTTGGCCGGCGGCTATGACGACGGCTTCCGCAAACAGCTGCTGGCCGACCTAGCAAAGCTGCCGGCCGGCAAGCCGGCCACGCTCGATGCCAGGCCAGCGCCGTTGGCCAATGCCCGTTTCGCGACGGTGATCCAGAAGGAGACGCCGGCGGTGGCGGTGAGCTTCGGCTGGCCGTTGTCGATCCAGCGGGGCCACCCCGACTGGTTGGCGCTGTGGCTGGTGCGCAGCTTCCTCGGCGAGCACCGCAACTCCGGCGCGCATCTGTACAACCAGATCCGCGAGAAGCGCGGCATGAACTACGGCAACTACGCCTACATCGAGTACTTCCCGAACGGGATGTACCTGACCCAGCCCAGCCCTAATTTCGCCCGTGACAACGACCTGTTCCAGGTCTGGCTGCGTCCGCTGCGCGACAACAACGACGCCCTGTTCGCTACCCGCGCCGCGCTGTACGAGATCGACAAGCTCCACCGCAACGGCATGAGCCGCGAGCAGTTCGAGGCCAGCCGTGGCTTCCTGAAAAAGCAGGTCGCCATCCTCACCGCGAGCCAGGGCCGTCGCCTCGGTTACGCCCAGGACTCTCAGTGGTTCGGCACACCGGAGTTCGTCGAGTACGTGCGCAAGGGCCTGGATCAACTCGACCTTGGCGATGTGAACGACGCCATCCGCAAGCACTTCAAGCCCGACGCCGCGCAGTTCGTGTTCATCGCCAAGGATGCCGATGGCCTCGCCAAGGCGCTGGCTGCCGGCACACCCTCGAAGATCAGCTACAACACGCCCAAGCCCGAGCTGGAAGCCGAAGACACGGTGATCAGCACCTGGCCGCTGGGCCTGAAGGGCAACACCGTGCGCGTGATGCCGGCGGAGCGGATGTTCGAGTAAGCGCTTCGCATGTGGCAAACGAAAGGGCCGGCAGTGATGCCGGCCCCTTTTGCAGTGAGACACGGTGACTTCCGCGGCTTACATCGTATGCGTCGGCTTATCCGATTCCAGGATGCCCGCCAGATGCGTCTCGATCTTGCCCTTCACCGTCTCGGCTTCGGTCGACTCGGCGAACTGCACCCCGATGCCGGCGGTACGGTTGCCCTGAGCGCCAGGCGGGGTGATCCAGACCACCTTGCCGGCGACCGGCAGGCGGTCCTTGTCTTCCATCAGGGTCAGCAGCAGGAAGACCTCGTCACCGAGCGCGTAGCGCTTGGTCGTAGGTACGAAGACGCCGCCGCCCTTGAGGAAGGGCATGTACGCGTTGTACAGCGAGGCCTTGTCCTTGATGGCAAGGGAAAGGATGCCCTGCCTTGCGCCTGCTCCACCGATCATCGTCTGGCTACCTGCCGGGATTCATTGAATAGATTACGCCATTCCAGCAGCTGTCCGGCCAGCAGCAGCTCGTGGCGCAAGGGTGCGTCGAGCTGCGAACGCAGGCGGTTGATGCTGTCGTACCAGGCTGACAGCGCCACGAAGTCGCTGCGCAGGGACAGCACAGGATGCCCCGGCAGGGCCGCAAGGCCAGCCGCAGCGCAATCCTGTGCCAGGTCGGCGGCAAAGCGCAGGCGCAGCTCGCCGTGCTTGTCGGCCAGCCAGCGTTGCGCCAGCTCGACCGGCGCAGCAACTCCCCGGGCCAGCGCTGACAGCTCCGCCGCCACCGCGTCGCGCACGCTCATGCCTTCTCCGGACAGCCATTGGTCGGCCATGCCCGGATGACCTCGGGCCGCGTCCAATGCCACGACGGCGCGCGCGGCCTCGTGCCC
>DASUOA010000499.1:0-2409 GCA_036276895.1 Arenimonas sp.
GATCGGTTCCCTGAAATCCAACCTCGGCCATCTCATCACTACCACCGGCGCCGCTGGCTTGATCAAGGTGTTAGCCGCGATGCGCGCCGGTCAACGGCCACCGACCTTGCATGCGGACATTCCGAATCCGGCGCTGGACGGCCGTCCGTTCCGTGTCCTGCACCAGCTCGAAGCCTGGCCGAGCGAGGCGCCACGCGTCGCGGCGGTGTCCGCGTTCGGCTTCGGCGGCAACAACGCGCACTTGATTGTGTCCGAGGATGATCCGGCACTGGTCGATGCCCCGCCCTCTCCGGCGACCGTGCCAATCGCCATCGTCGGTCTCGGCGCGATGGTCGCCAGTGCTGGCAATCGCGAGGCGTTCCACGAGGCCTTGCTGGACGGACGATCGCTGCTCGATCAACACGGCGAAGGCCGCATGGCGCAGATCGCGCTCGACGTCGAAGGCCTGCGCTTTCCGCCGCGCGACATGGCCCAGACCCTGCCGCAGCAACTGGCGATACTGCAGACCAGTCGCGAAGCCCTGGCCGACACCGGTGCACTGCCGCGTGACCGCACTGGCGTATTTATCGGCATGGAGCCGGACCCGGAAGTCGCGCGTTACGGCGCGCGCTGGCGTTTGGCGCAGCCGGGCGTCGAAGGCTCGGTGCTGAGCTCGGCACGCGATGCCATCGTGCCAGCGTTGGAGTCGGCCGCGGTGCTCGGCACCATGCCGAATATTCCGGCCAACCGCTTGAGCTCGCTGTTCGATTTCGCCGGCCCGGCCTTCACGGTGCAAGCAGGCGCGGCCTCGGGGCTGCATGCGTTGAAGATCGCGGCCGGTGCGTTGGCACGCGGCGAACTCGATGCCGCCCTGGTCGGCGCCGTGGATTTGAGCTGCGAAGCCGTGCAGCGCTGCGTCAGCGCGGGTGCGCCGGGTGATGCGGCGATCAGTCTGGTGCTCAAGCGTCTCGCCGATGCGCAGCGCGATGGAGACCGGATCTACGCCTGCTTCGACACCGAGCTGAGCGCCGACGCAGCAGCGAGCCTGCGTCTCGGCGACGGTGACGATGCCATCGATCTCACCCCACGGTTTGGCGATGCCTTTGCCGCGCGTGGCCTGCTGCACGTGGCGTCCGCCGCCCTGTGCCTGCAGCAACGCTGTGGCCTTGATGGCCAACCGCGACTCGATGCCGCCCCGGCGTTGGCCGAAGTCCGCGTCGCTGGCGCGGAGTCATTGCGGCTGATCGCCGCAGCAGACTCGCATGCCCTCGCACGCGAACCCGCCGCCCGTCTGCGCTGCTTTGCCGGCAGCGACCGGGCCGCAGTGATCGCTGCCCTGCGTGCCGGCCAGGAAAGCCTTGATGGGCCTGCGCGACTGGTGCTGGTTGCCGACGATCATCGATTCGATTCAGTGCGCACGCGCGCTTTGGCCCATCTCGAACACGGCGCGCCCGCCGGCAATGGCGTGTTCTTCAACGAACGTCCGATCCGTGGCGAGATCGCTTTCGTGTTCGCGGGTGCCGGCGCGTCATACCACGGCATGGGCCGTTCGCTGCTGCAACACATACCCACCCTTGCCGATCATCTCGCGCAGCGCAGCGAGCGGCTGCCTTCCGCGCTGGCATGGGCGTTTGGCGATCCACAGAAGCAACCCAGCGCGCTGGAACAACTCTGGGGCGCATCGGCCCTCTCGCAAATGCATCTGGAATTGAGTCAGGGTCTGCTCGGCCTGCGCGCCGATGCCTGGCTGGGCTATTCCTCGGGCGAAACCAATGCCCTGGTGGCCAGCGGTACCTGGACCGACCCCGATGCCTTGATGAGCGAGATGGAAGTCTCCGGGCTGGTCACGCACGAACTCGGTGGCCGCTTTGCCGCGATCGAGCGCGTCTGGCAACAGCCGGTGCGCTGGGCCAGCTGGACGGTACTGGCGCCGCTCGCCGAAGTGCGAGCGGCAATCGCAGACAACCCGCGCGTGCATATCGCCATCATCAACACCGATGACGATTGCCTGATTGCCGGTGATGAAGATGCTTGCGCGCGCGTGGTGGCCGCCATCGGCGAGGCGCGTTGCCTGCGGCTGGTTTACCCACTGGCCGTGCACGTACCCGAATTGTCGGAGGTGTCGGAAGCCTGGCTGCAGTTGCACCGGCGCGACACCTTCGTGCCGCATGGACGCCTCTATTCCAATGCCTTCGGCGGTGCCTACACGCCGGATCGCGAATCCTGCGCACGCGCCATTCTCGAACAGGCCGATCGTTGTCTGGACCTGCGCCCGGCGGTGCTGGCTGCATGGAATGACGGCGTGCGGATATTTGTCGAACACGGACCGGGTGGCGCTTACGGCCGGGCCATCCGCAGCATTCTCGGCGAGCGCGAAGCGCTGGTGGTGAGTCTGGACCGCAAGGGCCAGGGCATCGAGGCGACTCTCGG
>DASUOA010000500.1:0-4645 GCA_036276895.1 Arenimonas sp.
GTGTGGGCGCGTCGGCCCGCACCGCCGTCGCCGGGTATCCCGCTCTACTCGCGCCATCCATGGCGCTCGCCCTTCGGGCCGGCGTTCGCCGTTCGCGGGCGCTCCTGCGCCCGCAGTCACCGAGACGGCGCTGTCCTGCGCCGACACGGCGCGCCCGCCATCCATGGCGGGCTGGACGCGGGACACCCGACGCCGGCGGCGCTCTGACAGTTTGTCGCGTGTTGCCTAAGCGGGCGCTGGCATGCGCGCGCTGATGCCGCGATCGAGCTGCCGGTAGCCGATGGCTTCGCTGAGGTGGGCGCTGTCGATGCGCGGTTCGCCATCGAGGTCGGCGAGGGTGCGGGCGACGCGGAGGATGCGGTGCACGCCGCGGGCCGAGAGTTGCAGCGCATCCATGGCGCGTTCGAGCAGGGCGCGGTCGGCGGCTTGCAGGGCGGCATCGCGGTCGAGTTCGCGTTGGCCGAGCTGGCTGTTGAGGCAGCCGGCGCGTTGCAGTTGCCGCTCGCGTGCGGCTTCGACCCGGGCGCGCACGGTGGCGCTGTCCTCGCCGCGCGGGCCATCGCTGCGCAGTTCGTGCGCGGCCAGGCGTGGCACCGCGACCTGCAGGTCGATGCGATCGAGCAGCGGCCCGCTCAGGCGGCTGCGGTAGCGCTGCACGGAATCGGGTGAACAGCGGCAGCGGCCGCTGGGGTCGCCAGCAAATCCGCACGGACACGGGTTCATCGCGGCGATGAGTTGGAAGCGCGCCGGAAATTCGCAGCTGCGCGCCGCGCGGGCGATGGTGACCTGCCCGGATTCCAGCGGCTCGCGCAGTGCTTCGAGGGCCGAACGCTGCCACTCGCCGAGCTCGTCGAGAAACAACACGCCGCTGTGCGCCAGTGACACCTCGCCGGGTCGCGGCCCGCTGCCGCCGCCGATCAGCGCCACCGCCGAGGCCGAATGATGCGGTGCACGGAACGGACGCTGTCGCCACTGCTCCAGCCGCAGGCCACGGCGGCTGATCGACGCGATCGCCGCCGACTCCAGTGCCTCGGCTTCGCTCGCCGCCGGCAACAGCCCCGGCAGTCGCGAGGCCAGCAAGGTCTTGCCGCAACCGGGCGGTCCGATCAGCAACAGGTGGTGGCCACCGGCCGCCGCGACTTCCAGCGCGCGCCGCGCCTGCAGTTGTCCGCGCACATCCGCGAGATCCGGAGAGTGCATGTCCCGCGTCGAAGTGACGGCCTCGCAACGCGGCAGGCGCTTGGTGCCGTTGAGATGCGCGACCACTTCCAGCAGGGTGCGTGCGGCATACGCCTCGCCACCGGCCAGCGCCGCTTCGGCGGCGTTGCCCGCGGGCACGATCAGGGGCCGCGCCTCGCGCGCCGCCGCCAGCGCCGCCGGCAACACGCCATCGACCGCGCGCAACTCGCCGGTCAAGGCCAGCTCGCCCAGCGTCTCGATGCCGCCGAGCGCCTGCACCTCGACATCGCCCTGCGCCGCAAGAATGCCGAGCGCGATCGGCAAATCGAAGCGCCCACCATCCTTGGGCAGATCCGCCGGCGCCAGATTCACGGTGATCCGCCGCTGCGGAAACTCGAACTGCGCGCACTGGATCGCCGCCCGCACCCGATCGCGACTCTCGCGCACCGCCGCCTCCGGCAATCCGACCATGTTCAATGCCGGCAGGCCGCCGGCCAGGTACACCTCAACGCGAACCTCGGGCGCATGCAGCCCCGCCCGCGCCCGGCTATGCGCCAGCGCAAGTGACATAAAAGCTCTCCCATTGCGTCGCGAAGCGACGCCAACCCATCACGACCGATCCGAGCGCCGGAGGGCGCCGGTGTGCCGCGTCCAGCCCGCCATGGATGGCGGGCGCGCCGTCTCGGGGCAGGACTGCCCCACGTCGGCGAGAGCGGCATACCGGCGCCCTCCGGCGCGGACGCGACGCCGCTGCTTTGCTTTAGTGGCTTGCAGTCCCCGGAGCGGCCAGCTTGGCCTCGAGAACTTCGACCTGCCGCTCCAACGCATCCAACTTCTCGCGCGTCCGCAGCAACACCGCCCGCTGCACATCGAACTCCTCGCGCGTCACCAGCTCGAGCTTGCCCAGCCCCGCCTGGAGCGTCGCCTTGAAGTTCTGCTCCAGGTCCGCACGCGCCTCGCGCATCCCCGGCGGCACCAGGTTGGTCAGGCGGCGGGCGAGTTCATCAATGCTTTTCAGGTCGATCATCAGGGGTTCTCCGGTGGACGCCGCCAGTCTGCACACGCCGGCCTGCAGAAACCGTCGGCCGTAGCCGGTTCAGCGTGTGCGAATTTTCCTACAAAACCGCCACGCACGGATGACGCCGCGATGGCAGACGGTATCCTGTGCCCAACGCCCCGGAGAACGCCCGCATGAAAATGGTCATGGCCATCATCAAGCCCTTCAAGCTCGACGACGTCCGCGAGGCGCTGTCGGAAGTGGGCGTCACTGGCGTCACCGTCACCGAAGTCAAAGGCTTCGGTCGGCAAAAAGGCCACACCGAGCTCTACCGCGGCGCCGAATACGTGGTCGACTTCCTGCCCAAGATCAAGCTGGAAGTCGCGGTCGCCTCCGACCAGGTCGAGCGCGTCGTCGAGGCCATCCAGACCGCCGCCAACTCCGGCCGCATCGGCGACGGCAAGATCTTCGTCTACGACCTCGAGCGCGTCATGCGCATCCGCACCGGCGAACTCGACGCCGATGCGTTGTAGCGCCGCGACTTACTCGTCGCCGAGGGCCTTCTGCACGAACGGCGGCAGCGCCAACGCGCCACGGTGCACGGCGGCGCTGTAGTACTGCGTTGCGAAGCTCTTGCGCGCCGCGTGCGACTCGCGGAAGGCGGTCAGGTCGCGCGGGCTCTTGCTGGCCATGGTCAGGCTCCAGTAGCCGGTCGGGTAGCAAGGCTGCGGGAAGGGCAGGGTGCGGAAGCTGACGAAGCCGGCATGACGCATGGCGCTGCGCATGTCCTGAATCAGGTGCATCAGCGCCAGCGGCGACTCGCTCTGCTGCACCAGGATGCCGCCCGGACGCAACGCCTTGAGGCAGCTCTCGTAGAAGGCGCGGTTGAACAGCCCTTCGGCCGGGCCGACTGGGTCGGTCGAGTCGACGATGATCACATCGAGTGACTCGGCCACGGCGTTCTTCATGTAGGCAATGCCGTCGTCGAACATCACCGTCGCGCGCGGGTCGTGGTTGGACTCGCACAGCTCCGGGAAATGCTTCTCGGCCATGCGCGTGACCTGCTCGTCGATGTCGCACTGCACCGCCGTCTCGACGCCCGGGTGCTTGAGCACCTCGCGCAGGGTGCCGCAGTCGCCGCCACCGATGATGACCACGTTTTTCGGGTCGGCATGGGTGTACAGCGGCGCGTGCGCCATCATCTCGTGATAGAAGAAATTGTCGCGCGTGGTCACCATCATCGCGCCGTCGATCAGCATGACCTTGCCCCAGTCGCTGCTGTCGTAGATCTCGATCTTCTGGAACGGCGACTGCACCTCGTCGAGCTTGGCGGTGACGCGCAGGCCGAAAGCCGAGCCGGTGTGCTCGAATTTCTCGTGGAGCCACGTGGATGAATCGATGCCCATCGGCGTTTCCTGAAGGTTCGTAATCAAGGCCAAATTGTACCGGATCACGCCCTTTGGCCAGGGCTCCGACTTGCGCTAGCCCGCGCCATTGGCCAGTCTAGCCATAGGCGACCGCAGGGGGCGGCGACGGCATGGGCCAGGACGGGCAAAGCCAGACAGTGCAGGCGCCGGGCAAGGCGGCGCTGGTGCTCACCGGCGGCGGCGCCCGCGCCGCCTACCAGGTCGGCGTGCTCAAGGCGGTGCGCGAGATGCTGCCCGACCCCAGGCGCAACCCTTTCCCGATCCTCTGCGGCACCTCGGCCGGCGCTATCAATGCCGCGGCGCTGGGCTGCTACGCCGACGACTTCGGCCGCGCCGTGGGCAAGCTCGAGTACGTCTGGGGCAACTTCACCGCCGGCCAGGTGTACCGTGCCGACCCCGCCGGCATCGGCCTGTCGGGCGCGCGCTGGCTGAGCGCGTTGATGTTCGGCTGGCTCGGCCGGCATCCGCCACGCTCCCTGCTCGACAACGCGCCGCTGCGCGAGCTGCTGCAGTCGAGCATGAACTTCGAGCGGATCGAGTCGCAGATCGACAGCGGCGCCCTGTATGCGCTGTCGATCACCGCTTCGGGCTACCAGAGCGGCGAGAGCATCGCCTTCGTCGAAGGCCATCCCGAGATCGAGATGTGGCGGCGGCATCAGCGCGCCAGCGCGCGGGCCCGGCTCAGCGTCGAGCACCTGATGGCCTCCAGCGCCATTCCCTTCATCTTCCCGGCGACGCGGGTGCATCGCGAGTATTTCGGTGATGGCTCGATGCGCCAGCAGGCGCCGATCTCGCCCGCCATCCACCTCGGTGCCGAACGCATTCTGGTGGTCGGCTGCGGCCAGCGCCACACCGGTTGGCCGCGCAACAACGACGACAGCTACCCGAGCCTGGCGCAGATCGCCGGCCATGCCATGTCGAGCATCTTCCTCGACAGCCTCAATGTCGACCTCGAACGCATCGAACGCATCAACAAGACGCTGTCGATCATCCCCGACGAGATCAAGCTGCAGCACGGCATGATCCTGCGCCCGCTGGAGAC
>DASUOA010000501.1:0-3459 GCA_036276895.1 Arenimonas sp.
CGTGGTGTTGGCGGCCGCCGCTTCCGCCAGCAGCTCGCGCACGGCATCGGCGGCCTTCGCGGCAAGCTGCTCGGGCAGGAGTAGGGCGGTGGCGGAGGTGGGAATGGTGGAAAGTGCGTCTTTTCGTTTCATACTATGTAGTATCTAGAACGAAATAGGGCGTGTACTCGCGATAATCATCCCGAATCGCTTAGCCCGTCTTTTGAAGCTATTGCTTACTCAGGCGCGGTGCGAGACTTGTGCGAATTGTTTCGAAGCGGCCGCACGCTCGATTTATGAAGCTGATGACTGTCCTCTAGGCGCTGTAGATGCATGCTTGTCCGCCGCTTTGGACTCGACCCTGCCATTCATGGCAAGCCAACCGGCTTGCTACTCTGAACGAAAGCCTCAAAAAAGCCCTTGACAACATAAGCAGCGGCAAGACGGTGGTCGCCGCGCTGGCCGCCCTGCGCGCGATCGCCGCGGGCGCGCAGGTGGCGCTGGTGGCGCCGACCGAGTTGCTCGCCGAGCAGCATCACGCGGCTTTCAGCGCCTGGCTGGAGCCGCTGGGTATTCGCATCGCCTGGCTCGCCGGCAAGGTCAGCGGTCGCGCGCGACAGGCCGCGCTGCAGGCGATCGCCTCCGGTGAAGCGCAAATCGCCATCGGCACCCATGCATTGATGCAGGAGGCCGTCAGCTTCCAGTGCCTCGCCCTGTGCCTTGTCGACGAGCAGCATCGCTTTGGCGTGCACCAGCGCCTCAGCCTGCGCGACAAGGGAGCGCAGGGCGAGCGCGTGCCGCACCAGCTGGTGATGACTGCGACGCCGATCCCGCGCACGCTGGCGATGTCGGCCTATGCCGATCTCGACGTGTCGGTGATCGATGAGTTGCCGCCCGGGCGCACGCCGGTGCAGACGGTCGTAGTCAATGGCGATCGCCGCAGTGAAGTGGTCGAGCGTATACGTGCCGCTTGCGCCGAGGGCAGGCAGGCATACTGGGTCTGCACGCTGATCGACGACAGCGAAGAAGTGCAGGCCCAGTCCGCGCAGGCCACCTTCGAGACGCTGGCGGCGGCACTGCCCGAGTACCGAGTCGGCCTGCTGCATGGTCGTATGAAGCCGGGCGACAAGCAGTCGGTGATGGCGGCATTCAAGGCCGGCGAGCTGCAGTTGCTGGTGGCGACCACGGTCATTGAAGTCGGCGTCGATGTGCCTCGCGCCAGCCTGATGGTGATCGACAACGCCGAGCGCCTCGGCCTCGCGCAGTTGCATCAGCTGCGCGGCCGGGTGGGGCGCGGTAGCGAGCGCTCGAGCTGCGTGTTGCTGTACCAATCGCCGCTGTCGGCGTTGGCACGCGAGCGCCTGGAAGTGATGCGCGCAAGCAACGACGGCTTCGTGATCGCTGAAAAGGACCTTGAACTGCGCGGCCCTGGTGAGCTGCTGGGTACCCGCCAGACCGGTGCGATCGCTTTCCGCATCGCCGACCTCACTCGCGATGCCGCCCTGCTGCCGGCGGTGCAGCGCCATGCCGAACGCTTGCTCGCCAACACGCCGGATGTTGCCGATGCGCTGGTCGCACGTTGGGTCGGCAGCGCCGCCCGGTATGCTGGCGCCTGAATCCGACATCCTGCCGAGCAAATTCGCATGAGCGAGCGCATCCCCCTGTTGATCGATACCGATCCCGGTGTCGACGACGCCATGGCCCTGCTGATGGCTTTCGCCGATCCGCGTTTCGAAGTGGTCGGGCTAACCATCGCGGCGGGCAACGTCGGACTGGAGTACACCGTGCGCAATGCGCTGAAGCTGTGCGAGGTCGCCGGCGTAGACGTGCCGGTGTATGCCGGTTGTGGGGTGCCGTTGCTGCATCCGGCCGCCGACGCCGCCTATGTGCACGGCCGCGATGGCTTCGGCGACACCGGCTATGCCGCACCCACGCGTCGCGTCGAAGCCGAGCACGCGGCGCTGGCGATCTCGCGCCTGTCGCGCCAGCACGAGGGCCGACTGCTGCTGGTCACGCTGGGGCCGCTGACCAATCTGGCGCTGGCGCTGCGGCTCGATCCGCAGTTGCCGGAGCGCGTGGCGCGGCTGGTGGTGATGGGTGGCGCGGTGACCGGTCAGGGCAATACCTCGATCCCGGCCGAATTTAATATCGGCTTCGATCCCGAGGCGGCGCGCATCGTTTTCGAAGCTTTCCCGCAGTTCGATCTCGTCGATTGGGAAGCCGTGTTGCGGCACGGGCTCGGCCAGCGTGCCTTCGAGGATTGGCTGGCGGCGGGCGACAGTCGAGCGGCGTTCTATGCGGATATCTCGCGGCAAACCCGGGCCTGGTCAGCGGAGCGCCGTGGCGAACAGTGGTTCTGCGCCGACGCCTTGGCCATGGCGCAGGCGCTGGCGCCCGAAGGCGCGCTGCGCAGCGAAACCCGGCCGGTTCTGGTGGAAACTGAAGGGCGCTGCAGCCGCGGCGCCACCGTGGTCGACTGGCAGCAGCGCAGCGGGCTTCCGGCCCAGGCGCGGATCCTGCTCGACTACGACCAAGGCCGTTTCGAGGCGTTGATCCGCTACGCGCTGGGCGCCTAATCCGGGTCGAGCAGCCAGTCGACTTGCCCGGCGCCGGGAAAGCTGCCTATAATGACGGTCTTTTCCCACGCACTTTGACGGCGGAGCTGTTCCATGAAGGCCGACATCCATCCCAATTACCGCGAAGTGGTCTTCCAGGACCTGTCTTCGGACTTCGCTTTCCTGACCCGTTCGACCCTCGGCTCCAAAGAGACGGTCAAGTGGGAAGACGGCAACGAGTACCCGCTGATCAAGATCGATATCAGCTCGGCCTCGCATCCGTTCTACACCGGCAAGCAGAAGGTGCTCGACACCGGCGGCCGCGTCGACCGCTTCCGCAAGCGCTACCAGAAGTAATCGCCCGCCCGGCCTGACCGGGCGTTGGCTGATGGACCATCAGGCGGACGGCCACCTTCGAGGTGGCCGTCCGTTTTTGCGTCGGGGAAACGGTTTTGACATGCGTCAACGGCTGGCTAAGTCGCGCGCAAAACCCTGACCGCGGCAAAGTCGCTATGCGATACTTGGGAGTACGGCAGGCGCCACGGGCGCCCGTTGCAGCCCCATCCCGCGAGCGCCTCCGGTCCGCCACGGACGCGGTGCGCCCGCCCCGTCAACCGGAGCAGGAGTCCCTCTCGTGACCGACCAGCCGCGTATCACGCTCACTGCCGACGGCAAGTCCGTCGAGCTTCCCGTCTACCAGGGCACCCTCGGTGCGCCGTGCGTCGATATCACCCGGTTGCCCAAGGAGACCGGTCTCTTCACCTACGACCCGGGCTTCGTTGCCACGGCGAGCTGCCGCAGTGCCATCACCTACATCGACGGCGACGCCGGCGTGCTGCTCTACCGCGGATACCCGATCGAGCAGCTCGCCCAGCACTGCGACTTCCTCGAGGTCTGCTACCTCCTGCTGCACGGCGAGCTGCCC
>DASUOA010000502.1:0-4737 GCA_036276895.1 Arenimonas sp.
CGGTAGAACGCGATCAGTCCGGCGCGTAGCGGAAGGTCGGTGGCTCCACCGTCAGCAGGCGATCATCGCCGGCGCGACGGATCTCGATGCGATAGGTGCCGGGGGGCAGGGCGTCGCGGGCGAAGGCAAGGCTGAGCATGCCATCGGCGGCGTGCACGTCAGCGACCTCGTGCAGACGGTCGTCGTCGCCGCTGCCGATCGCGCGCAGGCGAAGTTGATAGGGGCCGCTGAGCACTTCGGGAAGTGCGACCTCCAGCGCCACCAGTCGCGTCGTTGCGCGCGGCTGCACCAGCATCGGCACGCGCGCGGCATCGCCGCGGCGCACATCGAGGCTGACCCATTCGACATTGGCGCTGAGTGCGGTGGCCGGTGCTTCGTCGCGCCAGGCAAACGGCAGCACCGCCATCGCACCAAGACTGGCCGCGACCAACTGTGGCCACCAGCGTATCGCCGGTGCGCCCTGCACCGGCGTGATGGTGTCGGAGCGGTCGCGCAAGCCATCGGTGATGGCGAGGTCGGCGCGTGCGGCGTCGAGCAGCTCGGGCTCGAAAAACAGCCGCTGCTCGAAGGCGCGGCAGGCGTCGGCATCGAGTTCGCCAAGACGCCAGGCGCGCAGCAGCGCATCGTCCTGGGCGGAGAGCTGGGTGGACATGGTGGTGGTCTCCATCACAGATCGGGGGTGTCGAGCTCGAGCGAATGCCACAAGGCCTTGAAGCGTTGCCGCGCACGATGCAGAAGGCGGCTGAGCTGGGTGCTGTCGAGAGCGAAGCGCGCCTGCAGCTCGGCCGAGGGGCGTTCATCGAGGTAGTAGCCGTACAGCAGCTGGCGATCGCGCTCACTGCTGAGATTGGCCAGCACCGCTTCGACGCAGTGCTGCAGCTGCTCGCGGCGCAGGCGCTCGCTGGCACCGGGCGCGTTGTCGGGCAGGCTGTCGATTGCGTCGGCGTCGACATCGGTGCGTTGCCGCTGCTGCTTGCGCTCGGCATTGAGCGCAAGCCGCCGCGCGGTTTCCAGTGCGTAGTCGACCAGCGCAGTGGGATCCTGCAGGCGGCCATGCCGGGCAGACTCGAGCACCACCAGCAAGGCCTCCTGGCGGAGATCATCGACGCCTTCGCTGCCGTGCGCGTGGCGCCGCAGCACCGCGCCCAGCGGTGCGTTCAGCCGTTGCAGCAGTATCGCCTCGGCGGCGCGTTCGCCGGCGGCGATGCGTTGCAGCAGCTCGGCGTATTCGGCGTGTGCGTCCTGTCCGACCCGGCGACCGTCGGATGCCACCAGCCGTAAACCCACTCCCGGTTTCTCGCTGTCCATTGCTTTGCCACCACCGTCCTGTGTGACACCTCCAGCATAGCCAAGGCCGGCGCCGATCCCAAGGCGCAGGATGTCCCATCGGCGCGCATGGCCACGCATCGAAACGCGCGAACGCTGATGGCGAATGCAGCATTGCGCGTTCATTGCAGCCCGTCCTCGCCGAACTCGACCCAGAAGCTGTCGTGGTCATCGCCGCGGCCGCACTCGTTGATCGGCGTGACCCGCACCGGTTGCCCGCACAGCCGCGCGATGCCGCGCACCAGGCCGGTGACGAACGGAGACAGGTCCGGTGCCGGGCTGTAGCAGTGCAGTACCAGCGAGTGCGGACCGACCCGGGTGCAGCGGAAGGCGCGTGCAGCCTCGGGCGGCGCTGGCTCGACGCGGTCGAGCGAGCCAAGCAGGCCGGGCAGGCTGCGCCCGCACTGCTGCAACCAGTCGCCGCGCTCGGCAGCAACATGGGCGATCCAGTGTTCGGCCAACCATTCGAGCAGGACCGGCGGCGTTTTCCCCAGTTCGGCGCAGGCCGCTTCGATCAACTCGTGTGCGCGGCGATCGTCGATCCGGGTCGGATCATCATCGCCGGCAAACGCGGCACGACCGGCAACGCGCTGCCAGGCGGCGTCGCCGTGTTCGAAGCGGATCTCCTGATGCAGGGCGGAGCCGATCATCGCGTACATGACGTCACCTCGCCGCATCGTGGTTCGACAGCGCGGCCGCACGGTGCCGGGGCCGCGCCCACTGCGCCGGGACGTCATCGATATGGGCGATCAGGCGCGGCAGGTCGAACACCAGCCGCAGATCGTCGTCGAGTGGCAACACGCCATCCTCGATCGGCTCGGCCAGGGCCGCACAGGCAGCGCTGATCGCGGCGCTGTCGAGCGACTGCAGTTCGGCCACGGCGTCGACCACCAGTACCAGCCGCGCGTTGCCGCAGTGCAGCACCATCATGTGGTCCTGCGGCGCCAGCGCTCGCGGCGGCAAACCCAGCCAGCGACGCAGGCTGAGTACCGGCAGCAACTGGCCGCGCTCGGGCAGCACGCCCATGGTGCTCTCCGGCGCGGTGACCACCAGCTGCACGTTGGTCGCCTGGAACACGCGCTCGACCTGCGCCAGCGGAAACCCGAGACGATGGCCGCCGACGTGGGCGATCACCAGCTCCTGGCGTCCTTCCGAGGCGGTGGGCAGGAAGCGCAGGGCACTGCGCTGGGCGGTCTGGGCGAGGGCGGCCATGGCAGGCTCCAGGTGGCTGCAGATCGTGATGTGAGGTGGGTAAGGGGTAGGTGTCACGAGGAAGCCGCTTATCGCACCCCGATCGCGAAATCGTTCGGCGGCTTGCCGACCTTCGGGGATAATCGCCGCCCATGAGCACGCCTTCCGCCTCGTACCTCGCCAGCTGGCGCCTCTGCGTCGCCCCGATGATGGATTGGACTGACCGCGAGTGCCGCGCCTTCCACCGGCTGCTGGCGCCATCGGCGCGGCTGTATACCGAGATGGTGCATGCGCAGGCGGTGATCCATGGCGATCGCGAACGCTTGCTCGGCTTCGATGCCGTCGAGCATCCGGTCGCTTTGCAGCTGGGCGGCAGCGATCCGGCGCATCTGGCGCAGGCGGCGCGGATCGGAGCCGACTGGGGCTACGACGAGATCAATCTCAACGTCGGCTGCCCGTCCGATCGCGTCCAGGCCGGGCGCTTCGGCGCCTGCCTGATGCGCGAGCCATCGCTGGTCGGTGACTGTATCGCCGCGATGCAAGCAGCGGTCACCATTCCAGTGACGGTGAAATGCCGGCTCGGCGTCGATGAGCTGGAGGATTACGACACCTTCGTCGCCTTCATCGATTCCGTAGCCGCGGCCGGTTGCCGGCTGTTTGTGGTGCATGCGCGCAAGGCCTGGTTGCAGGGACTGAGCCCGAAGGAAAACCGCGAGATCCCGCCGCTGCGCTACGACTGGGTGCATCGCCTCAAGCGCGAGCGGCCGGCGTTGCAGGTGGTGCTCAACGGTGGGCTGGCAACCGCGGAGCAGGCTCTGGATGAACTGCGCGATCTCGATGGGGTGATGCTCGGCCGCGCCGCCTACCACGAGCCGTATCGCCTGCATCAGCTCGATTGCCAGTTGCGCGGTGTCGAAGCGCAGCCGCGGCAGGCGTTGCTGCGCGCGTTTCGTCCGTACGTGGAATCGCGCCTGGCGCGGGGCGTCGCGCTCAAGCACATCAGCCGGCATCTGCTCGGGCTGTTCCATGGCCAGCCCGGCGGCCGCGCCTTCCGGCAGATCATCAGCGAGGGCGCGCCGCGCAGCGAGGCCGATTGGTCCTTGCTCGAGCGCGCGCTGGCCGCCACCGAATCCCGTCAGGAGCTGCCGGCATGATCACCCGCGACCTCGATGCCTTCTGTGCCTTCGCCCGCCAGCAGGCGCCCGATTTCGGCCCGGCCTGTGCCCGCGGCGCCCTCCTGGTCAGCCCGGAGGGCCTGGCGCTGGCCGAGCAGTCGGCGCAGGACAACCGCTACATGGCGATGGGCGCGCGCATCAGCGGCGAGACCGCGCATGGCCAGCACCGTGCGCTGCATGCTTCGCTGTCGGCGGCGTTGCCGACGCTGTGCTTTCCCGGGCACGCGGAAGCGCCAGACGGGCTGTTTCCGAACAATGTCTTCGCCACCACGCCGGGGCGTTTGATCATCGGCCACATGCGTAATCCGGTGCGCCAGCGCGAGGCCGAGCGGCACGACATCCGCGCCTTTTTCACCGACCTGCTCGGCTATGGGCTGGTCGACCTGCGTCGCCAGCCCGGCATCTGCGAGCTGACCGGGGCGCTGGTCATCGATCGTGCCCGCGGGCTTGGCTTCTGCGGCCTCAGCCAACGCTGCGACGTGCCCGGCGCGCATGCCATGCACGAGGCCTTCGGACTGCGCGCGACCTTGCTGTTCGATCTCGCCGAAGGCGAGTACCACACCAATGTGCTGCTGTCGGTGCTGGCCGGACGTCTGCTGGCGATCTGCCCCGATGGCTTCGCGGAGCCCGAGGTGGCCGAGGCGATCGCCGGCCTGTATGCACCGCAGGTACTGCGCCTCGACCGCGCGCAACAAACCGCCTTCGCCGGCAACTGCATCGCCCTCAGCGAATCCGGCGTGTGGATGAGTGCACGCGGCGCTGCCAGCCTGCAGCCCGAGCAGCGCACGCTGCTGCACGATGCCGGCTTCCGCCTGCATGCGTTGGCGCTGGACGAGATCGAGAAGGCCGGCGGCTCGCTGCGCTGCTGCGTCGCGGAGATCTTCTGACCGGCGCTGAATGGCCACCGGGAAAGTTCAGACCGGATTCACTGCCTCGACAACAGACTGCCTCGCAAGCCACGGCCTAGCCGTGCCCCCCCTGCCGCGCTTACCATCGAGCCCCATGCCCATCCGCTCCCGACTGCTGCTGTTGCCTGTCATCGCCG
>DASUOA010000503.1:0-2150 GCA_036276895.1 Arenimonas sp.
CGAGTAGGCCAGCAGCACCGGCGCCTCATAGCCCGGCACCAGGCGCTTGTAGCTGTTGGTGCTGGAATTGGCGAAGGCGTTGATGGCGCGCGCATGTTTGAAGATGCCGCCGATGTACCACAGCGCGATCTGCGACAAACCGCCGTAGCCGTCACCGGTGAACAGGTTGACGCCGCCCTTGGCCAGCGACTGGTGCACGTGCATGCCGCTGCCGTTGTCGCCGACCAGCGGCTTGGGCATGAAGGTGGCGGTCTTGCCGTTGCGGTGGGCGACGTTCTTGACGATGTACTTCATCGTCAGCAGTTCGTCGGCCTTCTTCACCAGCGAGTTGAACTTGACGCCGATCTCGCACTGGCCGGCGTTGGCCACTTCGTGGTGGTGCACTTCGACTTCCATGCCGGCGCTCGCGAGCAGCTTGCACATTTCGGCGCGGATGTCGTGCAGGGTGTCGGCCGGGCCGACCGGGAAGTAGCCGCCCTTCACACCCGGACGGTAGCCGGTGTTGCCGCCTTCGTACTTCTTCTTGCTGTTCCAGGCCGCTTCCTCGGAATCGACCTCGAAGAAGCAGTGACCCATGTCGGTCGCCCAGCGCACCGAGTCGAAGATGAAGAACTCCGGCTCCGGGCCGAAGAAGGCCTGGTCGGCGATGCCGGAGGCCTTGAGGAAGGCCTCGGCGCGCTTGGCGATGCCGCGCGGGCAGCGGGCGTATCCCTGCATGGTCGCCGGGTCGAGGATGTCGCAGGTCAGGACCAGGGTCGGGTCGGCGGTGAACGGGTCGATCATCGCGGTATCGGGATCGGGCAGCAGCACCATGTCCGACTCGTTGATGCCGCGCCAGCCCTGGATCGAGCTGCCGTCGAACATCTTGCCGTCCTCGAACAACGCCGGCTCGACCACCGACACCGGGAAGGTCACGTGGTGCTGCACGCCGCGCGGGTCGACGAAGCGCAGGTCGACGAATTCGATGGCGTGGTCTTTGATCAGCTTCTGGATGTGTTCGTAGGACATGGGCAGGCTCCGGGTGGCGAATTCGGCCGTGCGGTTGCACGGCGGTCGGGCTTGGTAGAGCAAGCCGCGTGCCAACCCTCGCTTCGATCATAAGATATTGATATTCAAGCAAACACGGTTGCATGACCAATCCGAGGAAGCACTATGGTGGTGCGTATTTGACCGAGAGAAGCACCTTATTGGGGCAATCCGGGGACATCGGCTTTTGCTTCGCGGGCATTGCTGCCATGCTTGCCGCCTTCGCCGCAGCAAAGCTCCGACATCGTGGATTCCCTGCTCGCCGACCTGCTGCTGGGCCTGATCGAAGGCCTGACCGAATTCCTGCCGATCTCCAGCACCGGGCATTTGCTGATCGCCCAGCACTGGCTGGGCGCGCGTCCGGATGTGTTCAACATCGTGATCCAGGCCGGCGCCATCCTCGCCATCACCCTGGTCTACCGGCAGCGGCTGTGGGCGCTGACCACCGGTTGGCGCGAGGAGACCCACCGCGACTATCTCGCGAAGATCATGGTCGCCTTCGCGGTGACTGCGGCGGTCGGGCTACCGGTTCGGCTGCTCGGCTGGGAGCTGCCGGAAACGGTGTCGCCGGTGGCCTGGGCGCTGGTGATCGGCGGTGTGTGGATGCTGCTGGCAGAGCGCCTGGCCGGACGCCAGCCGGAGGCCGCCGCGGTAACCTGGAAAATCGCGGTGCTGGTTGGACTGGCGCAGGTCGTTGCCGGTGTGTTTCCCGGCACTTCGCGCTCGGCGGCGGCGATCTTCACGGCGATGCTGTTCGGCCTGAATCGGCGCCCGGCAGCAGCGGAGTTCGTGTTCCTGGTCGGCATCCCGACCATGTTCGCGGCCAGCGCCTATGCGCTGCTGGAAGTGCTGCTCGAGGGTGGCGGCGGCGATGTCGACTGGGCCGGCCTGGCGCTGGCCTTCATCGCCGCAACGGCCGCCGGCTTCGCCTCGGTACGCTGGCTGCTCGGTTATATCGCCAAGCACCGCTACACGCCGTTCGCCTGGTACCGCATCGGGCTGGGCGTGGCTTTGTTGCTGGGCTTGCCGGCGGGCGCCTGAGGCCCGCCGGCAAAACTGCCGCCCTCATTCGGCGGGATAGCCCAAGCGCTGGGCCACCGGCGTGAGACGCGCGAAGGCCTCGG
>DASUOA010000504.1:0-8961 GCA_036276895.1 Arenimonas sp.
GGTGAAGCTCGCGGACGGCGCCGCGTTCCCGCCGCCCCCACCGGAGATGAACGCGTTGTAGAGCAAGCGGTTCGGAGATCCGGAGCCCGGGCTCGTGACCTTGCCGGTCGTGGCGTTGTTGTTCAGCGCCGAGGCGACCGACGCCGGCGATGCGCCGGGCTGCGTCTGGAGGTATTGCGCAGCGACGCCGACGACGTGCGGCGTCGCCATCGACGTCCCGCTGATCGTGTTCGTCGCCGTGTTGCTCGAGTACCACGCCGACGTGATCGACGAGCCGGGCGCGAAGATGTCCAGGCAGGAGCCGTAGTTCGAGAAGCTCGAGCGGGCGTCGCTGCTGGTGGTCGAGCCGACTGTGATCGCCGAAGCGGCGCGCGCCGGCGAGTAGTTGCAGGCGTTGCTGTTGTCGTTGCCAGCCGCGACCGCGACCGTCACGCCAGCTGCAACCATGCGTTCGACCGCGTCATCGGTCGAGGTCGAGGCGCCGCCACCGAGGCTCATGTTGGCGACCGCCGGGCTCACATGATTGGCCGTGACCCAGTCCATACCGGCGATCACACCGGAATTGGTGCCCGAGCCATCGCAGCCGAGCACGCGGATCGGCGAGATCTTGGCGCCCTTGGCGATACCGTGGGTGCTGCCAGCGACCGTGCCGGCGACGTGGGTACCGTGGCCATTGCAGTCGTTGGTGCCATTGCCGTCGGAAATGGCGGTGTAGCCACCGATCATCCGGCCGCTGAACTGCTGGTGCGAACCGAGCACGCCGGTGTCGATGATGTAGGCGTTCACGTTCGACGCCGTGGTGTTGTAGGTATAGCTGCTGTCGAGCGGCAGGTCGCGCTGGTCGACGCGATCGATGCCCCAGGTCGCGCCGCTCTGGGTGGCATTGATGCTGACGATGCCGTCTTCTTCGATGTAGGCGATGCGCGGGTCGTTCAGCAGCCGTCCCAGCGCGCGGGTGTCGGCCTTGACCACGAAGCCGCGCAGGGCATGGCTGAAGCTGCGCTGCATTTGCGCGCCGTGCTGGCGGGCCATGCTACGGGCGACGTCGGCGACGCCGAGGCGGGCGCCGCGGCCCTGGCCGGCGAGCTCGCTGCCGAGCGCGGCGACATCTTCTTTGAGCACGACGATGTACTGGCCGTCGACGGGCTGCTGGACGAACCGGAAGTTCGGGCCAGCCGCTGCAGCGCCGGCGAAAGCCAGCGCGGTCGCGGCCGCGAGGGTGGAAACCTGAAGGGTCTTGCGGGACGAATGAGTCACGTGGTGAGTTCCCCGATGGAATGGATGCGCAGCCGCGCGCGGTTACGCGCGACGATGAGTGCTTCCGTGCTCCCCTCTCACCGGGCCCCCTTGACGCACGCTCTTCCCCGTGGGGCCGTTGTCGGCCTCTATTCGTCCAAGGGAGAACACTGCGTCGCCCGGTTGCGCTGTCCAGATGCTTCGATTCTGTGACCGAAGTCATGGCTTTTCGGCGCGCCGGTGAACCTAACGTGACTTCCGGCAGGGGTCACGCTGCACTGCAACATCGCCGTAACCAAGCGGCTTTCAGAGCATTCCGGTCTCGAGCCGGGCGACGTCGGACATCAGCGTCTGGTTCCACGGCGGGTCGAACACCAGCTCGACATCGGCCTCGATCACGGTAGGCACGCGCTCGACTTTGCTGCGCACATCTTCGACCAGGATGTCGCCCATGCCACAGCCGGGCGCGGTCAGCGTGAGCCGGATATTGACCTTGCGCTGGCCATCGGCGGCCGGCTCGATCTCGCAGCCGTAGATCAATCCGAGCTCGACGATGTTGACCGGGATCTCGGGATCGAAACAGGTGCGCAACTGCTGCCACACCAGGGCTTCGACCGCGGCATCGTCGGCGCCTTCCGGCAACTGCAGCGGCGCCGGGGATTCCTTGCCGATGGCATCGGCATCCTCGCCGGCGACGCGGAACAGGTTGCCTTCGACAAACACCGTGAATGAGCCGCCGAGGGCCTGGGTGATGTAGCCGACGCTGCCGGCCGGCAAGGTCACGGCGTCGCCCTGCGGCACCATCACGACATTGCAGTCGCGCTCGAATTTCACCGGTTCGCTGGCACGGGAATAGGACACGGAGGTATCGCTCGGATCGAATGGCCGCTATTTTAGCCCGCCGACCTTCGGGAATCCGTGATTGCCTGACACCTCTTCGCCGCTGCGCCGTGCGTTGCTGCCACTGTTGGCCCTGACTGCCGGCGTCTTGGGCATGAGCGCGATCTGGACCACCGCGGCCATCCTGTCGCGCTCGCCGCTGGCCTGGCTGGCCTTTCTGGCCGCGCTGGACATGGTGCTGCTGCTGCGCCTGACCGGCATGCGGCCCGGCCCGCTGCGTGGCATGGCCGCTACGGCGGGCACCGCGCTGTGCATCGCGTTGAGCTACTGGCTGATCGCCGCCACCCAGTTCGGCGCCGTGCTCGGCCTGCGGCCGCTGGAATCGGCGGCACGCATGGGCCCAACCCTGGCCAGTGAACTGACCCGGTTGCAGGCCGGCCCCTACGACACGGCCCTGTTGGCGCTTTCACTGTTGACGGCACTGCTGGGCGCCTGGGGCCCGTTGCGGCAGCGCTAGCGCGCTGCGGCAACCGACGTCGGCCTAATGCCCGCCGCCGTCGAGCGCCTTGAGCTCCGACACCAGTGCATTGACCATCGCCGCGCCATCGCCGAACAGCATGCGCGTGTTGTCGGCATAGAACAGCGCATTCTCGATGCCGGCAAAACCGGTGCCCTTGCCGCGCTTGATGACGATGGTGTGCTTGGAGTCGACCACGTCGAGGATCGGCATGCCGTAGATCGGCGAGGCCGGATCGGTCTTGGCCACCGGATTGACCACGTCGTTGGCGCCGATCACCAGCGAGACATCGGTGTTCTTGAACTCCGGATTGATGTCGTCCATGTCAGCGATCAGGTCGTAGGGCACACCGGCCTCGGCCAGCAGCACGTTCATATGGCCGGGCATGCGCCCGGCGACCGGATGGATGGCGAACTTCACCTTGACGTCGCGCTTGAGCAGCAGCTGCGTCAACTCCCAGACCTTGTGCTGCGCCTGCGCCACGGCGAGGCCGTAGCCCGGCACGATCACCACGCGCTCGGCAAATCCCATCATCGCCGCGACATCGCTGGCCTCGATCGGTTTCTGGCTGCCGGATATTTCCTGCGCACTGCCGCCGCCACCGCCGAAGTTGGAGAACAGCACATTGCTGATCGGCCGGTTCATCGCCTTGGCCATCAGCTGCGTCAGCAGCATGCCGGCGGCGCCGACCACGGTGCCGGCGATGATCAGCGCTTCGTTGCCCAGCACATAGCCCTTGAAGGCGACAGCGAGACCGGTGAAGGCGTTGTACAGCGAGATCACCACCGGCATGTCGGCACCACCGATCGGCAGCGTCATCAACACGCCGAACACCAGCGCCAGCACGAAGAAGGCGATGATCAGCGGCATCTGCAGCTGCCATACCAGCGCGATGCCAAGGCCCAGCGCGGCGAGGAACACCAGCCCGTTGAGCGCCTGCTGGCCGCCGAAGCGGAAGGTCCGGTCAAGCCGGCCATCGAGCTTGGCCCAGGCAATCACCGAACCGGAAAACGCGATCGCGCCGATCAAGGAACCGAGCACGGCCAGCACCAGCTTGGGCGTATCGAGGCAGGCGTGCGCCTTCAACGCTTCGGCGGTGCAGGCACCTTCGAAACTGCCGGCATTGAGCAGCGCCACCGCGCCGATCGCCGCCGCCGAGCCGCCACCCATGCCATTGAAGATCGCCACCATCTGCGGCATGTCGGTGATCGGCACGCGCCGGCCCCAGACCCAGAAGGCCCAGGACAGTACGATGGCGAGCACCATCAGGCCGAGATTGATCGGATCGAAGCCGCGCTCGCCCCAGGCACTCGGCGCGAAGAAAGTGACCAGTACCGCAAGTACCATGCCGTAACCGGCCCAGCGGATGCCGCGCCGCGCGGTGACCGGCGAGGCCATCTGCATCAGGCCCACGATGAACAGCAGGGCCGCGGCGAAGTAGCTAGCCTTGGCGAGGAGATCGAGCAACGCCGGCAGCGTCATCACGCGCCTCCCTTCTTGCTCGACTTGAACATCTCCAGCATGCGCTCGGTGACCACGTAGCCGCCGACCGCATTGCCGGCGCCGAGCAGCACGGCGACGAAGCCGATGGCGCGCTCGAGCGTGGTATCGGCGTGTGCCAGCGCGATCATGGCGCCGACCAGCACGATGCCGTGCACGAAGTTCGATCCCGACATCAAGGGCGTGTGCAGGATCACCGGCACCCGCGAGATAATCACGTGGCCGGTGATGGCCGCCAGCATGAAGATGTACAGCGCGAGAAAGCCGTCCATGTCCCCTCCCCGGGAGCGATGCGCCGGGCCATCATAACCGCAGCCCCGCGAAGGAAAAGGCCGTCTGCCTCAGGGATCGAGGCGCTCGGGCTGGAAACCGCCGACCTCGAACTCGAAGGCCGGCACCAGCGCCCCGGACTTCGGCAGCTCGAAGCGGATCCGCTGCGCGCCGCGAAGGGCTTCGAGAAAGCGCGCCTCGTCGACGATGAACAGCGCCGGCCCCTGCCCCGAGTCGGCGGGCTTGCCCTGCCACGGCTGCGGCTCGCCGCTATCGAAGCGCAGGGTGATGCGGCACGGTGGCCCGCACTGCAAGCGACTCTGGTTGAGCAGCAGGTAGGCGCTGCGGCCCCAGGACGGGTGCCGGCGCAGCACCAGTCGCGCATCGGGCACCGGCTGCACGTCCATTTCCGGGTCGGTATCGACGTAGCTGTAGATCGCAGCGGTGCGCTGCTGGCCCTGGTCCAGGTCGATTGTCTGGTATTCCCACAGACCGGCCAGACGATAGCCCTCGCGCTGCTGCTCCGCTTGCTCGCGCAGACTGGGCAAGGTTTCCGCCAAGACCTTCGCCGCGTCGCTCTCGGCGTGTCGTGACAGCAAGCGATCGGCGACTTCCTCGGCCTCGGCGAAACGCTTTTCCGCACGCAGCTTCTCGTACTGGGCGAGCCAGTCCTGCGCCTGCGCCAGCGCTGCCGGATCAGGACCCGGCGGCTCGGAGGCGGCGCAGGACGCCAGCAGCAGAGCCATCACGACTGGCGCAAACATCTTCATGGCAAAGACTCCAACAGCAGCATTTCATCGTCATCGAAGCCGGCCGCCTGCCGCGCCTCGCGGTTGAACGGCCCGCGCACCGAGCCCTTGGCGACGCCGCGCAGCAGGCGCGCGAACTCGGCACGCGGCTGCAGTCCATCGCGTTCGCAACACCAGGCGAACCAGCGGCTACCGGCGGCGACATGCGCGACTTCCTCGCGCAGGATCAGCTCGAGAATGTCCGCCGACGCATCGTCATTGTTTTCGCGCAGGCGGGCGATCATGCCCGGAGTGACATCGAGGCCGCGCGCTTCGAGCACCCGCGGCACCAGCGCCATGCGCTCGCGATCGCTATGCGCGGTGCGCTCGGCCATCAGCCACAGGCCGTTGTGTGCGGGATAGTCGCCGTAGCGTGCGCCGAGTTCAGCCAGCCGCGCGGCGAGCAGCGTGAAGTGCCGCGCCTCGTCATCGGCAACCACCACCCAGTCGGCATAGAACGCGTCCGGCATGCCGCGGAAGCGATAGACCGCATCCCAGGCGAGATTGATCGCGTTGAACTCGATATGGGCGATGGCATGCAGGAAAGCAGCGCGGCCTTCGGCACTGCCGAGCCCGCGCTGCTTGAGTTCGCGGGGATTCACCAGCGACGGTCGCGCGGGACGGCCCGGGTCGCCGAAGGGCAGCGGTGGCGTCGCGTCGGCGTAAATGCACAACTCGCCACGACGGAATGCTTGCGCCGCTACTTGCGTCGCCGACACTTTCGCGTCCGGGTCGGCGATATCCAGACAGTGCCGGGCAGCGGCGAACAGATCCATCACCGGCTCAACCGCGTCGCTTGCGCTTGGCCTCGTCGGAGCGCAGCTGGCGGATGCGCTCGAAGTAGTCGGGGTCGATGCCGGTCACGTACTCGCCGTTGAAGCAGGAGCTGTCGAACTTGCGACCGGGGAACTTCGGCCCCGCCACCGCCGTCTCGAGATCGGCGAGATCCTGGTAGATCAGCCAGTCGCAGCCGAGCAGCTTTTCGATCTCCGCTTCGCTGCGATTGTGCGCGACCAGCTCCTCGGCTGATGGCATGTCGATGCCGTAGATGTTCGGATAGCGCACCGGCGGCGCCGCCGAAGCGAGATAGACCTTGCGCGCGCCGGCATCGCGCGCCATCTGCACGATCTGCTGCGAAGTGGTGCCGCGCACGATCGAGTCGTCGACCAGCAGCACCACGCGGTTGCGGAATTCCAGCGGAATCGGGTTGAGCTTGCGCCGCACCGATTTCACCCGCGTCTCCTGGCCCGGCATGATGAAGGTGCGGCCGACGTAACGGTTCTTGATGAAGCCCTCGCGGTACTTCACGCCGATCACGTTGGCGATTTCCAGCGCCGCGTCGCGCGAGGTGTCGGGGATCGGGATCACGGTATCGATGTCGTGGTCCGGACGCAGGCGCAGGATCTTCTCGCCGAGCGTCACGCCCATGCGCATACGCGCCTTGTGCACCGAGATGTCCTCGATCATCGAGTCGGGGCGCGCGAAGTACACGTACTCGAAAATGCAGGTGGTGTGTTCGCGCGGCTCGGCGCAGATTTCGCTGAACAGCTGGCCGTCGCTGGTGATCACCAGCGCCTCGCCCGGGCGGACATCGCGCACCCGGGTGAACCCGATCAGATCCAGCGCCACGCTTTCGGAGGCGACGGCGTACTCGGCGCCGGACTCTCCCTCGCGCTTGCCCAGCACCAGCGGGCGGATGCCATTGGGGTCGCGGAAGGCGACCATGCCGAGCCCCAACACCAGCGACACCACCGCATAGCCGCCCTTGCAGCGACGGTGCACGCCGGCCACCGCGGCGATCGCCGCCTGCGGCGTCAACGCGTGCTGGCTGGCCAGCTCGTGCGCGAACACGTTGAGCAGCACTTCCGAGTCGGACTCGGTATTGATGTTGCGCTTGTCCTGCTCGTAGACCTGCCGGCGCAGGTCCTCGGTATTGATCAGGTTGCCGTTGTGCGCCAGCGCGATGCCGAAGGGCGAATTGACGTAGAACGGCTGCGCTTCGTCCGAGCCTTCGGAGCCGGCAGTGGGATAACGACAGTGGCCAATGCCGACCTGGCCAACCAGACGCTGCATGCTCGGCGCGTCGAAGATGTCGCTGACCAGACCATTGCCCTTGTGCAGGCGGATCCGCGAGCCATCGACGGTGGCGATGCCGGCGGCATCCTGGCCGCGGTGCTGCAACACCGACAGTCCGTCGTAGAGCTTCGATGCCACGTCGGTATGGCCGACGACGCCGATGATGCCGCACATGATTCAGCTCTCCAGCAACAAGGAATGTTCGTCCAGCGCATTGTCGGGCAGGAAGCCGCGCAGCCAGCCCGCGCCGAACACGAACGCCGGCAGCAGCTGCGACTCCTGCCACCAGCGCTCGCGGGGTAGTGGTGTGAAACCCAGGCCCAGCACCAGCACGCAACCGATGGCGTAGCCGCGCAGCAGCCCGAAGCAGACGCCGAGCAAGCGGTCGGTGCTCGACAGCCCGGTGCGCGACAGGAACTTGTCGATCAGCCAGATCACCACGCCGCCGCCGATCAGGGTGCCTAGAAAAATCGCGGCATAGCCGAGGAAAAGTCGCGCCGCCGGCGACTCGACCGCGGTCAGCTGCTCCGACAGCAGCTCGCCGAAGGCCATCGACAGCCAGAACGCGGCCACCCAGACCGTCAGCGAAAGCACCTCGACCACCAGACCACGCCACAGGCCGATGCCCATCGACAGCAACAGCATCAGCAACAGCGCATAGTCGACGGCATTGAGCATGTCGATCACGGCATCAGGGATGGCTGACGACCATGCCGTTGATGCCCAGGCGCGCGGCGATGGCATCGCGCAGCTTGTCGGCGGCAGCGCGGTCGGCCTCGGGACCGACGCGGACACGCCAGAGCGGGCCGGACTCGCTGTCGACGCGCTGGTGGAAGGCTACGAATCCGGCCGTGCGCGCACGATCGCGCAATGCGACGGCATCGGCTTCGACGCGCAGCGCGCCGAGCTGCACCGCAAAACCAACGCTGGCAGCGGTCGGTCGCGGCGGCGGGCCTCTGCCGGCGTCGAGCGCGATCACGGTCGCGCTACCACCCGCGAGCGCCTGCGCGCGCAGTCTCGCCGCTTCGGCGATGGCGCGCTCGGCGTACGGGCCGACACGCAGCCGCAGTGCCGGCTTGCCGGACAGCTCGATGCGCTCGGCCAATACCGGCAGGCCGGCGGCGCGCAGCTTGGCTTCCAGCGCGCGGGCATTGTCGAGATGGGCGAAGCTGCCGACGTTCACCGCGAAACCACCGGCGGCGACCGCAGCTGGCGACGGCGCCGCAGTCCTGGGTGCCGGCGGTGCGGTCGGCGTCGCAACGGCCGTCGCTGCGGGCTCGGCCGGCTCAGCCGGCTCGGCGGGCGACGGCGCGGCAGTGGTCGGCTGCGCGGCAGCAGACGTCGGGCCCGGCGTCACCGGTTGCCCGGTGGCGGCATCAACGGCGACCGGCGGCGCGTCGGCGGCTGCCGTGGGCGAGTCCGGCATCACCTCGGCGGGCTTGCTGGAATCGACTTCGACGGTGACTACGGCATTGGGATCGGCGACCGCTTCACTCGGCGCCCCGGTCACCGGTTCGGCGGCCGGCGCCGCCGGCGCAGGCAGCGGCAGCACCCGGGTCTCGAAGCCGGCATCCGGTGCGGCGGGCATGTCCAGCGGCACGCGGCTGGCGTCGGACTCTTCGACATCCGGCGAGCGCAGCAGCATCGGCAGGAAAATCATCGCCAGCGCCGCCAGGACGGCGGCACCGATCAGGCGCTGTTTGACGGCAGTATCCATGCAGGTCCGGGCCAGCC
>DASUOA010000505.1:0-8253 GCA_036276895.1 Arenimonas sp.
CACCCTGTGGCCGACCGTGGTCCGGCTGCCGGCGGCGCAGGCCGATATCCACATCGATCCGCGCGATCGCCGCGCGCGCAAGAAGCTGCTGCTCGATGCGGTCCGCGGCCGCTATCCGCTGCACCGGCGGTTCTGGAACGAGTTCGTCGCCGCGCTCGAACCGGATCTGGCGCTGGACATCGGCGCCAACTACGGCGAGTGCGTGTTCTCGCCGCGCTACCCGGCGCACACCCGGGCGTTGCTGTTCGAGGCCAATCCCGATCTCGGCGCCTGCCTGCGCCGCAGCATCGCCGCGCATCCCGATGCCGCGCGCCTGCGCCTGTACCCGGTGCTGGTCGGTGCCGAGGCCGGTGGCGAGGGCGAATTCTTTCTCGATGCCGACTGGAGCGGTGGCTCGACCGCGTTGCCGCGTGCGGCGGCCACGCGCCCCGGCCGGCTGGTGCGGGTGCCGCGTACCAGCATCGATGCGGTGGTGGCGGCCGAGGGCGGCTGCCAGCGCCTGCTGTTCAAGCTCGATGTCGAAGGCTTCGAGCCCGAGGTGCTGCGCGGCATGGTGCGCACCCTGGCCGCCGCGCACACCGTGGTCGGTCTGCTCGAACTCAATGGTGAGCATCTGCAGCGCGCCGGCCTCGATGCCCGCGGCTACCGCGAAGGCCTGCTGGGAGATTTCGACCTGTATGTGCCCGACGCCCGTTGTGGCCTGCCGCTGCAGCCGGTAGCCGACTTGCCGGCACTGCTGGCCGCACGGGCGCGACCGGGCAAGCCCGCGCATCTCGACCTCCTGCTGGTCAAGCGTGGCAGCCGCCTGCCGTCGACGCTGGCGGCGTGGGGCCTGCAGCCGACCGCGGAGCCCGAAGCAACCGCGCGGCGCGTGTAAAATCGCCGGCATCCGCCTGGAACGCCGCCCATGACCCGCACACCGTCTGCCACCGCCGGCCTCGCCCCGGCCAACACCGAACGCCGCGTCGAGGTCCGTCGCAGCGAACTGCCGCTGTGCTGCCCGAGTCCGGACATGGCGCTGTGGAATTCGCATCCGCGCGTCTACCTGCCGATCGAGGCGACCGGCAGCACCACCTGCCCCTACTGCGGCGCGCTCTACGTGCTGGTGGAGTGAGCACTCACCCCGAAGCGCGCAGCGCCGAGGGTGGGGCAGTGAACCGGCGCCGGCTCACCGTGGTTCAGCTGTTGCCGGCGCTGCACAGCGGCGGCGTCGAGCGCTCGACGCTGGAGATCGGCCGCGCGCTGGTCGCCGCCGGGCATCGCAGCATCGTGGTGTCGGCAGGCGGCCGCCTGGTCGAGCGCTTGCGAGCGGAAGGTAGCGAGCACGTCGAACTCGACATCGGCGGCAAATCGCTGCGGACCCTGTTCCGCTTGCCGGCACTGCGCGCGCTGCTGCGCGGGCTGCGTCCGGATGTCGTGCATGCACGCTCGCGATTACCGGCCTGGCTGGCGCGCTTCGCCCTGCCGTCCGGTGCGCACTTCGTCACCTCGGTGCACGGGTTGAATTCGCCGGGCCGCTACAGCGCGATCCTGACCCGCGGCGAGCGCGTGATCTGCGTGTCGGAAACGGTGCGCCGGCATGTGCTGCAACAGTGGCCGCATACCGACCCGGCGCGCTTGTGCGTGATTTCGCGCGGCATCGATAGCGCCGAGTTTCCGCGCGGCTTCGAGCCGGGCGAGGCGTGGCGTTCGCAATGGGCCACCGAGCACCCGCTTCTTGCCGGCGGCCGGCTGCTGCTGCTGCCGGGGCGTGGCACGCGGCTCAAGGGGCATGCCGATGCGCTGCGCCTGTTGGCCGATCTGCGCGCCAGCGGCATCGACGCGCGGCTGTGGCTGCTCGGTGCCGACGAGCCCGGCCGCGAGCGTTACCTGGACGAGCTGCGCGCGCTCGCGCGGCAGTTGCAGGTGTCGCCCTTCCTGGTCATCGATCCGCCGCGCGCCGATGTCCGCGCCGCCTATGCCATCAGCGACCTGGTGCTGCAGCTGTCGCGCAAGCCGGAAGCCTTCGGCCGCACCGTGCTCGAAGCGCTGGCGGTGGGTCGGCCGGTTCTGGGCTGGGCCCATGGCGGCGTCGGCGAGTTGCTGTCGACGCACTATCCACAGGGCGCGGTCGCCCTGGGCGATACCGCCGGATTGCTGGCGTCGGCCCGGCGTCTGCTCAGCGATGCGCCGGCGCCGCCGGCACTGGGCGATGGGTTGGCGGCCATGCAATCGGCTACGCTCGCGCTCTATGAATCGCTACTCGATGCCTGATCCGGCGCGCTGGGCGCCGTGGTGGGTGCTGGCCTTCGTCGCGCTGTGGCCGCTGCGCGGGCCGGCCGAGGTGCTGCTGTCGCTGGGCGCGATCGCCACCGTGCTGATGCTGTTGTGGCGTCGCTGGCACGAGGGCGAGGCCTGGCTGAGCCCGGAGGCCTGGGCGCTGAGCACCCTACTGTTCGTCGCCTACTGGTTGCCGCAGCCGATTTCGGCGCTCGATGCGGTCAACCCCCTGCGCAGCCTGCGCGAAGCCGCGCTGGATCTGCGCTACCTGCCGTTCCTGTGGTTGGCGACGATGGCGATGGCGCGGGCGCCGGGGCGGCGCATCGTCGGTCTCGGCCTGGCCCTGATCGTGGCCGCCTGGACCGCCGACGCGCTGCTGCAGGCCGCGACCGGATGGAGTCTGGGCGGGCCGGTCACCGAGGATCGGCTGAGCGGCATTTTCGGCAGCCACAATCTCAAGCTCGGTCTGGTGCTCGCGAGCCTGTCGCCGTTCGTGCTCGAGGCCGCGGCGGATCGCTGGCGCTTTCCCGGCTGGCTGGTCGCCGCCTTGGCGCTCGGCGTGGTGGTGCTGCTGGCCGGTGCCCGCGCCGGCTGGGTGACCTTGGCGCTGGTACTGCTGTGGTCGGGCTGGCGTCGCTACGGTGGTCGCCGCACGTTACTGGCGATGCTGATGGGTGGCGGGCTGGCGTTCGGGTCGGCCTCACTGATGTCCGAGCAGCTGCAGCCGCGGATCGAGCGCACCGCGGCGGCGATGCAGGGCGACTGGAAAGATCTCGACCACGCGCTGAGCGGCCGCCTGTCGATCTGGCGGGTGGCGGTCGCGATGAGCCTGGACCACCCCTTCAACGGCGTCGGCGTGCGCGGATTCCGCGATGCCTACGGCGACTACCGGCGCGAGGGCGAGCCGCCGTTCGAAGGCGATGGCATCGCCTTCCACGCGCACCAGATCGTGCTGGAGATCCTCAGCGAAACCGGATCGATCGGCTTGCTGCTGTGGCTGTCCGGGGCGTTGATGGCCTGGCGCGCCTGGCGCGTCGCCGGGCCGATCGCCAAAGCGCGCGCGCAGGTGCCGATGATGGCGCTGGCGGTGACGGTATTCCCGTTCAACACCCACCATGCGTTCTACTCCACCTTCTGGGGGGGGCTGACGCTGCTGCTGGCGGCGTTGTATGTGGGCAGCCTGTTGGCGCTGGACGCCGAGCCCGAAGATGCTCAATCCGAGTAGGGGTTGGGGCCACCGTCGGCCTGCCGCTTGAAGCGCTGGTGCACCCACAGGTACTGCTCTGGCGCGCGCCGGATCAGGGTTTCGAACAGCGCCATGATGCGTGCGGTGTCGGCGGTCTCGTCGTTGCCGGGAAAATCTTCCAGCGGCGCGCCGACTTCGAGTTCGTAGCTGCCATCGGGCAGGCGCCGGTGGAACATCGGCAACACCGCGGCGCCGGACAGGCGCGCCAGCTGATGGGTCGACGTGAGACTCCAGGCCGGACGGCCGAAGAACGGCGCCCAGACACTGTGGCCACCCTTGGTCTCTTGGTCCGGCGCGAACCACAGAATGCCGCCCTGTTTGAGGTGGCGGATCGCCGGGCGCAATTCTTCGCGGGTGAACATGCCCGCGGCGTAACGCATCCGCCCGCGCTTGACCGCCCACTCCATCACCGGCTGGCGATGGGGGCGGTACATGCCGGCGACCGGGAGGTGCCGGCACATCAGACGCATGCACAGCTCCAGGGTGGTGAAGTGGCAGGACACCAGCAATACGCCGCGGCCACTGGCACGCAAGGCCTCGACGTGTTCGAGGCCGCTGACGCGATAGTGCGATTCCACCGCGCGCAAATCGCCCCACCAGGCGCGCAGGAACTCGAACACCGCCATGCCCAGCGCTTCGAAATGGCGTCGCAGCAGTGCCTCGCGCGCGGCGTCGTCAAGCTCGGGAAAGCACAGCGCTAGATTGATCGCGGCGGCACGGCGACGTTTGCGCAGCAGCCGTTGCAGCAGCCGACCCAGCGGCGGCCCGACGCGGCGCTGCAGCGCCCACGGCCAGCGCGCGAGGAAAACGCCCAGCGCGACGCCGAGCCAGGTCGGCCAATGACGGGGAGAGCGGGGCGGCAGTGCGGACATGGGCGGCGATTGTAACGGCCGCGGCCTCGCGACGTGGCTCGGCTATGCTTTGCGCATGACACCGACTCTCGGCCAGCGCATCTGGCTGCGCCTGTACTCGCTGGCCCTGGCGCTCGCCTTTCCGCTCACCCTCTACCATCTGGTCTGGCGCGGCCTGCGCCAGCGCGAATACCTGCTGCGCTGGAGCGAGCGTTACACCTTTTTCGGGCGTCGGCTCGACCTGCACGGCAGCATCTGGGTGCATGCGGTGTCGGTGGGCGAGGTCAATGCCGCGCAGCCGCTGGTCGAAGCGCTGCTCGCGCGCTATCCGCAGCGACGGGTGCTGGTGACCACGATCACGCCGACCGGTTCGGCACGTGCACGCTCGCTGTGGGGCGAGCGCGTCGAGCATGTCTACCTGCCCTACGACCTGCGCCTGCTGGTCAGGCGATTCCTCGACACGGCGCGGCCGGCGCTGGCGATCATTGTCGAGACCGAGATCTGGTTGAACCTCTACAGCGAGTGTGCCCAGCGCGGCATTCCGCTGATGATGGTGAATGCGCGCCTCTCCGAGCGCTCGCTGCGCGGCTATCTGGTGATGCGCTCGCTGGCGCGGCTGGCGCTGGGCGCGGTGTCTTGGGTCAGCGCGCAGGCCGAGGCCGATGCGCAGCGACTGATCCGCATCGGTGCCGACCCGGCCAAGGTCAAGGTCAGTGGCAGCCTGAAGTTCGATTTGCGATTGCCCGCGGGCCTGATCGAACAGGCCGTTGAACGCCGCGCCGGCTGGGGCGCCTCGCGACCGGTGTGGATCGCGGCCAGCACCCACGGGCCGGAAGAGGACGCGATCGTGCAGATGCACGCGCGGGTGCGTGCGCGCCACCCCGAGGCCTTGTTGCTGTGGGCGCCGCGCCATCCGGCGCGCTTTTCCGCCGTGGCCAAAGCTGCGCGCGAAGCCGGCTGGCAGGTGGCGGTGCGCAGCGCCGACGGCTTGCCGACCGCCGATGCGCAGGCGTTCGTGATCGACAGCCTGGGCGAGCTGCTCAGCTTCTATGCCTGTGCTGATATCGCCTTCGTCGGCGGCAGCCTGTGCGATGTCGGCGGCCACAACGTACTGGAGCCGGCGGCACTCGGTGTGCCGGTGTTGGTCGGCCCGCAGACCTTCAACTTCGCCGAGATCACTGCGCAGCTGGCGGAAGCGGGCGCGTTGCGGCAGCTGCCCGATGCCGAATCGTTGGCGGCCGAACTGGTGACGCTGCTGGCGGCGCCCGAGCGCCGTGCCGCGATGGCGACGGCCGGACGCGAGCAGGTGCAGCGCTCCGCCGGCGCATTGGAGCGCACCCTGGGCCTGGTCGCGCAGCTGCTACCTGGCGAGGCCGTCATCGCCTGAGCCCCCTCTCGGGCAGTCCTGCCCTCCGGGTGTGGGACCACCTGTGAACCAAACGAAACAGGCCCGGTTCTCACCGGGCCTGTTGGCGATGCATCACGGCATCAGCGGCCTTACTCGCCGAGATCAGCCAAGGCTGCCTCGGCGTCGTGCACCAGCGAGCGATTCACCGCTTCGAGGTCATTGACGCCGATGTTGCCGGCGGCCTGCTTCAGGCGCAGCTCGTTGACCAGGAAGGCGTGGCGGGCGCGGGCGTACTCGCGCTGGGCCTGGAACAGCGACTGCTGGGTGATCAGCACGTCGACGATGGTGCGGGTGCCGACTTCGAGGCCGGCCTCGCTGGCTTCGTAGGCGGCCTGCGCCGACACCACCGACAGGCGGCGGGCTTCGACCTCGGCAGCACCGGCGACCAGCGCGCGGTAGGCGTTGCGGGTCTGCCGGGTGACGGCGCGGCGCTGCTGCTCCAGCTGCTCGCTGGCGGCATCACGCGTGTGCAGGGCTTGGCGCACCCGCGACTGGGTGGCGAAGCCGGAGAACAGCGGCACGCTGAGCGTCACGCCGACGGTGTGGCCGTCGCTGGCGCTGGTGGCGGGAATGGTATTTGCGTTGCTGGTCGAGGTGCCCCAGGTCGCGCGATCGTTGAGGCTGGCGGTCGCCGACAGGGTCGGCAGGTGACCGGCGCGGGCGCTGGACACATCCTCTTCGGCAGCGGTCAATGCCAGCTCGCGGGCGAGCAGGCTGGGGTTGCCGCCCAGCGCCTGGTCGACCCAGTAGGCGGCACCGCGGGTGTCGGTGTGCTCGGGCTTGAAGTCGGGCGACAGGCCGCGCAGGTTCTCCAGCGGCTTGCCGGTGATCTCGGCCAGCGCTTCGCGGGCGTCGTCGAGCGCATTGGCGGCGGCGATCGCATTGGCGCGGGCGGCATCAAAGCGGGCGCGCGCTTCATGCACGTCGGTGATCGGCGCCAGGCCGACTTCCAGCCGCTTCTCGGCCTGGTCGAGCTGGCGCTTGACCGCGCGCTCCTCGGCGCGCGACGAAGCCAGCGACTCGATCGCGGTCAGCACGGCGAAGTAGGCGTCGGCGACACGCACCACCAGTCCGTCGGCAGCGGCGCGGTAGTCCGCTTCAGCTTGCTTGGCGCGTGCCTTTGCGGCATCGAGACGAGCGTAGTTGCCGTGGTCGTACAGGCTTTGCCGCAGGTCCAGCGAATAGCTGCGCGTCGTCGTATCGCTGCCGCCCGAGCTCGGGCCGAAGCTGATGGCGTCGTTTTCATCGACATTGATACTGATCGAGCTGCTGTCGCCGTCGGAACGGCTGAGACTGGCCGAGCCAGTCAGTTGCGGCAGCAAGGCCGAGCGGCTCTGCACCACGCCCTCGCCCTGGCCCAGCATCTGCGCTTCGGCGGCGGCCAGCTGCGGATCGCTGTCGCGCGCCAGCTCGTAGGCCTGCATCAGGTCGGCGGCGGAGGCGTTGCCGGCGAGTCCGGCTAGGAGGAAAGCGAAGGCAAGTGGGCGCAGGCGCATAGGAGCTCCGGAAGGTTCTAGAGGGTGAACTGCGGCGCCGGTGCGGCGCCGTGCAGATAGGGGATATCGGTTTCGAACAGGCTCTCTTCGACGAAGCTGTCGCCGCGACGAACGATGCGCACGGCCTCTTGCGACGGCGATTCGCCACGTACGATCAGCAGGCGACCGCCGTCTTTGAGCCAACCGCGGAAGGCCTCCGGCTCGCGGGCGAGGGCGCCGGTGACGCAGATTGCGTCGAACTGCCGGCCCGGCTGCCAGTGCAGGGCATCGGCCTGTTCGACCCGGGCATTGCTGGCGCCGAGCGACGCCAGGCGCTGGCGCACGCGTTCGACGAAATCGCCGTGACGGTCGACGCTGAGCACGTCGCGCGCCAGTCGCGCCAGACAGGCGGTCATGTAACCCGAGCCGGTGCCGACCAGCAGCACCTCGTCTTCGGGTTGCAGGTCGAGCGACTGCAGCATGCGGCCTTCAAGCACCGGCTTGAGCATGAACTCGCCGTGCTCCAGCGGCAGCGCCAGGTCGGCGAAGGCGAGCTTGCGGTGCTGCGGCAGCACGAAGTCCTCGCGAGGCACTTCGGTCATCGCCGCGAGCACGCGCTGGTCCAGCACCTGCCAAGGGCGGACCTGCTGCTCGATCATCGCAAAACGGGCCTGTTCGAAATCGATGCTCATGACCTTGTATTCCCGGGGGCGCAAAGACGCGAATTATACGGCTCGGCGCCCGAAGCGGCGGCCAGAATGCGATGGCAGCGCCGTTTCCACGTAGTGCCATTGGTCACCTTGACCGAAGTCATGGCCGTGGCTGGTAGGCGCGCAGGAACAGATCGACGGTGGCCTCGACGTGGCACTCGGCCTCGCGTGCCGGCAGCGGCTCCTGGCAGCCGCACATCAGCCGCGCATGGCGCTCGCCTTTGAGCAAGCAAAGGAACTGCGACGCGGCGCGTTCGACATCCTCGATTTCAAGCTGGCCGGCCTCGACCTCGGCGCCCAGGAA
>DASUOA010000506.1:0-3665 GCA_036276895.1 Arenimonas sp.
GTGCTCGCGATCTCTTTGAATGCGAGATCACTATCGGGTCGGAAATAGTCCGGCTCATTCAAGTGGATGTCGAACGCGATTGCGGAAGGGCGGAAGCGCGCAAGGTTGTCAATGAGCTCGCCGTGAATGATGCGCGGCCACGGCCACGATCCGGCGATCTCGTTGAGCTCCTCCAGGCTGCGCTGGTCAATGGCAACAATGACGATGTCATCCGGAGGAACACGATGCTTCGCCTGCTGCCGCAACAACGCATCACCCAGTGCATTGTCCAGACGGTCCAGCCCGCCCAGCAGCTGCAATATCAGCACCACGCCGGCCACAAAGGCCAACGGCAAACGCAATGCCCAGAGCGATTGGAGATTCATGACCCGCCGATCCTAACGCAGCGACGAAGTGTGCGCGGCGTCACTGCAGTGATCGCATTGCGTTGCCAGCGGCGCGCAGGATCGGCTAGCTTTCCGTCATGACCCAACCCCTACGATTGCTCGTCCACGGCGCCACCGGCCGCATGGGCCGCGCCCTGCTGCGTCTCGCCGGCGAAGATCCGCACCTGCAGGTGGTGGCGGCGGTCAGCTCCTGCGGCAGCCTGCCACCCGAGGCCGGGGCCTGCCGCGGCTTGCCGGCGTCGCAGATCGAGCAGAGCGAGCCCTTCGACTATGCGGTCGACGTCAGCCTTCCTGGCGGGTTCGATGCGCTGCTGGGCTTCTGCCAGCGTCGCGGCAGTGGCCTGATCAGTGGCACCACCGGCCTTTCGCCCGCGCAGTTCGCGGCGCTCGAAGCCGCGGCAGCGAAGATCCCGCTGCTATGGGCCGCCAATTTCAGCCTCGGCATCGCGGTCATGACCGAGCTGGCGCGTCAGGCGGCGGCCGCTCTGCCCGGCTGGGACGCCGACATCGTCGAGTCGCACCACCGGCACAAGAAGGACGCGCCCTCCGGAACCGCCCTGCATCTGGGCGCTGCGGTGGCGGCTGGGCGCGGCTCCGCCCCGCATTACGCAAGCCTGCGTGCCGGCGATATCGTCGGCGAGCACCTGCTACAGCTGGCCGGGGAGGGCGAGCGGCTGGAGTTGATGCACCGCGCCACCAATCGCGACATCTTCGCGCGGGGCGCGCTGGAGGCTGCGCGCCGCCTGCGCGGAAAGCCGCCGGGACGTTACCACCTCGGCGCTTTGCTGCTGGGTGGCGCTTCCGGTTGAGGCGGATTCCAGTTTCCTTTTGCGCACCTTGCCGCTAGAATTCCGGCTCGCCTGAACCCGTACCCGCCCGGACTTGGTTAGCTCCAGTCCGCGGGTCGTCGCACGCCAGCGACCCGGGTTCCCCCACGCAAGGCGATACCCCGTGACCCTACCTGCATTCCTTGTTCTCGAAGACGGCACCGTGTTCGAGGGCATTTCGGTCGGCGCGCCCGGCCTGTCGGTCGGCGAGGTGGTGTTCAACACCGCCATCACCGGTTACCAGGAAATCCTGACCGACCCCTCCTACGCGCGGCAGATGGTCACCCTGACCTATCCGCATATCGGCAACACCGGCTGCACGGTCCAGGATGACGAGGCCCGGCAAGTGTTCGCCGCCGGCCTGATCGTGCGCGACGTGCCGCGCCGCCCTAGCAACTGGCGCAGCCAGGTCGCACTGCCGGAGTGGCTGAGGGCTCGCAACGTCGTCGCCATCGCCGACATCGACACCCGCAAGCTGACCCGCCTGCTGCGCGACCGCGGCGCCCAGAACGGCGCGCTGTGGGCTGCCGCCGAAGCCGGCGACACGCCCGATATCGACAAGATCGTCGAAGCCGCGCGCAAGTTTCCTGGCCTCAAGGGTATGGACCTGGCCAAGGAAGTCTGTGTGCGCGAGCGCTACGAGTGGACGGAAGGCCAGCTCGACCTTGATCGCAACGCATTCGTCAGCAGCGAATCGAAGTTCCATGTCGTCGCCTACGATTTCGGCGTCAAGCGCAACATCCTGCGCATGCTCGCCGAGCGCGGCTGTCGCCTGACCGTGGTGCCGGCGCAGACAGCGGCCTCCGAGGTACTGGCGCTCAAGCCCGATGGCGTATTCCTGTCCAACGGCCCCGGCGATCCGGCGCCCTGTGACTACGCCATTGCCGCGATCCGCGAATTCATTGCCGCAAAGATCCCGACCTTCGGCATCTGCCTCGGCCACCAGCTGCTGGCGCTCGCCGCCGGCGCGCAGACACTGAAGATGAAGTTCGGCCACCACGGCGCCAACCACCCGGTGCAGGACCTCGACAGTGGCCGGGTGATGATCACCTCGCAGAACCACGGCTTCGCCGTCGACGAGGCATCGCTGCCGGCCAATGTGCAGGTGACCCACCGCTCGCTGTTCGACGGCTCCAACCAGGGCATCGCGCTCACCGACGCGCCGGCCTTCAGCTTCCAGGGGCACCCGGAGGCCGCACCCGGCCCGCACGACGTCGCCGGACTTTTCGACCGCTTCATTGCGCTCATGGAGAAGAACTGACATGCCCAAGCGCACTGACATCAAATCGATCCTGATCATCGGCGCTGGCCCGATCGTCATCGGCCAGGCCTGCGAATTCGACTACTCCGGCGCCCAGGCCTGCAAGGCGCTGCGCGACGAGGGCTACCGGGTGATCCTGGTGAACTCGAACCCGGCGACGATCATGACCGACCCGGAGATGGCTGATGCCGTCTACATCGAGCCGATCAACACGGCCACGGTCGAGCGCATCATCGCCAAGGAGAAGCCCGACGCGCTGCTGCCGACCATGGGTGGCCAGACCGCGCTGAACTGCGCGCTCGATCTCGCCGACGCTGGCGTGCTGGACAAATACGGTGTCGAGCTGATCGGTGCCTCGCGCGAGGCGATCCGCATGGCCGAGGACCGCGAGCTGTTCCGCGTCGCCATGGCCGAGATCGGCCTGGAATGCCCGAAGGCGGAAGTCGCGCGGACCTTCGAGCAGGCGGTCGAGATCCAGGTCAAGGTCGGCTACCCAACCATCATCCGCCCGAGCTTTACGCTCGGCGGCAGTGGTGGCGGCATCGCCTACAACCGCGAGGAGTTCGAGGACATCGTCAAGCGCGGTCTCGAGCTGTCGCCGGTTGGCGAGGTGCTGATCGAGGAGTCGGTGCTGGGTTGGAAGGAGTTCGAGATGGAAGTGGTCCGCGACACCGCGGACAACTGCATCATCGTCTGCTCGATCGAGAACTTCGACGCCATGGGCGTGCACACCGGCGACTCGATCACCGTCGCCCCGGCGCAGACCCTCACCGACAAGGAATACCAGCGCCTGCGCGACGCTTCGATCGCAGTGCTGCGCAAGATCGGCGTCGACACCGGTGGCAGCAACGTGCAGTTCGGCATCAATGCCCAGAACGGCCGCGTCGTGGTCATCGAGATGAATCCGCGCGTGTCGCGCTCGTCGGCGCTGGCGTCGAAGGCGACCGGGTTCCCGATCGCCAAGATCGCCGCCAAGCTGGCAGTCGGTTACACGCTCGATGAGCTTAAGAACGACATTACAGGCGGCGCCACGCCGGCTTCGTTCGAGCCGACCATCGATTACGTCGTCACCAAGATTCCGCGCTTCGCGTTCGAGAAGTTCCCGGCCGCCGATGCGCGCCTGACCACGCAGATGAAGTCGGTTGGCGAGGTCATGGCGATCGGGCGCACCTTCCAGGAGTCGATGCAGAA
>DASUOA010000507.1:0-11008 GCA_036276895.1 Arenimonas sp.
GGTTGTCGCACCGGCCGACCGATCCACTGAATCAGATGGCCGCGGTCTGGCATCCCTACCCCACCTATGGCGCGACCTGGGGCTCGGCCGCCCACGCCCAGCCCAACTACGCACCGGGTGTGTACGACGAGGTATTGAGCATCCTGGCCGCCGGCATTCCGGTGATCGCCACCGAGACCGGCGACCGCAACACCGCCGGCACCGTGGGTGCGCCGCTGGTCGAGAACATCACCCGCTGGGCCGATCGCCACGGCGTCGGCGTGCTCGGCTGGGGCTGGAATGTGTGGAGCGGTCCAGACTATGTACTTATCAAGGATCTCGAGGGAACGCCGACCGATGGCTATGGACGGATCTTCCAGCAATGGCTGCTCGCTCACTGACCGGCGAGCGAGCGATCGCCGGTGGCGGGCATCGTCTCCGCTGCAGCTTCCCCACCGCCATGAGAATCGAGAGTGAACCGCGCGGTCTGGCGCAAACGCACATCCGTGCGACGCAGCAACGGGAACATGCGCGGTCCGTGCCAAAGATAGCGTGGGCCCATACGTCTCGGTGACTGGATCAGTCGGTACATCCACTCCATGCCGCTTCGCTGCATCCACTTCGGCGCGCGCGTCTCCACGCCGGTAAGGAAATCGATCGAAGCGCCGATGCACAGCGCCATTCCGCGCGCCTGGCCGCGTTGCTTCAAGGCGCTGGCAAGAAACTCCTGTTGCGGTGACCCGACCGCCAGCAGGCAAAAGCGGAACGGGCTGTTCGCTTCAACGAAGCGCAGACAGGCTTGCACCGCCTCCGGATCCTTGATGAAACCCATCGGCGGGTTGAAGTGCTTGAATCCCTGCAACCCATGGTCAGCACACAACTGTGCCGCCTGTGCCTCACTGCCACCGATGAGGACCACCCGGTCGTTCGGTTGGATGATGCGGTGGAGCAGCCGAGCTGTCAGGTCGCTACCTGCACATACCGGCAGCCGCAATCCGCGGCTTACGCGCAGCAGCAAAGCCAGGAAGCGACTGTCGAGCAGCGTGTAATCGGCCTCGGCATAGGCAGCGCGAAAGCGCTGATCGCCATGCAATCGGCGCAGGTGGTCGGCATTGGCAGTCACCACATAGGAAAACGACTGCTCCCCATGCTTGGCTGCTACGCGGGTGAAGCTCTCGAGGTCATAGTCGTCGATGACGAAAGGCATGGCTTCCCCGGTGGCGTGACCGTCGCGCGATATCACCAGCCGCAGTCCGCCGGCCAGCCGCTGCAAAGCGATCCATGGCAGCTCGAACAGGGTCGATATCCAGCGCGGCACCAGCACCGCCAGCAATGTGCCGCCGCCGGCCACCCCGGCGCCTGCAGAGGATGCACCTGACCCGGCTGCTGTACTGAGCGAAAGGCCGATTCGAACGGAGATCGACATCAAGCGATGCACCAGCGCCTGGATCCGCGGCTTCGCCGAGTCTGGCAAGGTGAGCACCACCCAATCGAGCTTCTGCGACTTGCCGAGTTCGACCAGGTCGGCGATCGAGCCAGTCGGCGGGTACACACAGCCTTTTCCACGGACAGCGCGATCGTCGAACACGCCGACGATCTCGATGCTCTTGCCGCGCGATTGAACCAGCTGTTCAATCCAGGCATCGGCGTCCGGCCCACTACCGACGATGGCAACGGCCTCGGTGAGGCTGCCCTCGTGCTCAAGTCGACGCAGTGTCGACACCAGCTTCCAGCGTGCCGCAGCGGTCAGAACCAGACTGGCGATCAGCCACAACCCAAGCCACGACCAGGGTAGCTGGCGCAGCGATTGGCTGGCATAGCCAATGGCTGCCACGACGGCAGCAAAAATGGCGAAACGAACCAGGTGGCATCGCACCAGCGCCCTGCTGTCACCGCTGCTGGCGAAGGCCACGAACGCCCGGTCGCACAACACCAAGGGCGACACAATGGCGGCACCGAGGGCTGCTCGCCATCCATCGGAGGCGATTCTCGACAATGGTGCGACGTCGGGAATCCAGTAAGCGCACGCCACGGCGCTGATCAGCGCAGCGAGTAGCACGGTGACGATATCCAGCGCCGGCAACAAGTCGCCAACCAAGGCAACCCGCTCACGACTGGACTGGAATCGAACGGGGTTTGGCTTGTCACGGAGGGTTGCGTGCATGTGACTCAGAATGAGTCCAGCACCATCCCATGTCTGTTCGTTTCAGTACTGGGTGCGGACCTGCACTGAGTGCGGCACGCCCTGTCGTGTCAGAGCTCGATGCGCAGAGCGATGGCAAAACCGACGGTATAGCCGCTGAAGCGAAACAGTGGCTGATTGGCCGTTCGCTGTTGATAGCCCACAAAGGGGCGCAGCGCCAACCAAGGCCGCGCATGCCACGTTCCCGTCAACTTGAACTGATGCATCTGATCGCGCCGCGCTGCGCCGGATTCAAACGGACCGTTGTTGCCATAGTCGCTGTTGGTCCATTGATAGGTAGCATCAAGGGCCGACTTCTGGGTCAGCTGCCAGCGCAAGGTGGCATCCAGGCCGAATTCCTCCACGCCATCGGTGCCGGCCGTATTGCTGCGCAAACGCCTGAAAGCATTCAGCCTCAGCGAGGTCTTGCCGCTGAGTTCGCGCTGGTAGCCAAGGCTACCGGTAACCACGGATTGCCCCGCGCCGGTGCTGTCGTCGTCTTTCCTGCGGGTGTATCCCAATGTCGCATCGATCTGCATCAGTCCAGGCACCGTCCTGGCCGCCACCAGCGACACCGAACTCTGCTCGAAACTGGGCGCATTGATTTGACCCGAGTACTCGCCATGAATCGTTTCGAAAACGATCCCCGCGGCAACCACATCGTCGACCTGGTACCGCACCCCCAGCTGGGACGTGTCCTCTTCCAGCTGGAACTGCGGAAACTCGGGTAGCGGCGACCGCAGCTGCCTCGATTCGAATGCGCTCTCCAACCGCCATCGCGGTGACACGGCCAGGTTCACCGAGGCGCCTGCCTCGCGTTCGGTTTCGATCGCCAGATCAGTGATGATGCGGTCGGTGAACGCAGCCATCCGGCGCTCCCGACGATATCGGAGCGTTCCATCAAGAAGGCTGCCGCGACGCCAGTCCAGGCCCAGATCGAACAGGGATTCACTGTGGTCAAGCTCGGTCAAGTGCTGATATTCAATGCGCCGCTGCTCGAGCTTGGCGTGCAGGCGCTGCTGGCCAAGCGTCCACTCGAACTCGGTCCCGACCAGGCCTTTTAGTACGAGATCGCCGATTGCCGTGTTGCCGCTCTCGGATCGCTCCGGCAAGTCGAAAATATTGGAGTCGTATTCGATCTGAGTCGCGACGTAGGGCGATACCTGTACCTGGGCCGAGGCCGCCGGCGACCAGCACAGCTCAATCGCAACGGCCAATGTTAAGACTGCGCCGTTCATTTCGCGTGGAACAAGGCCCGCACCCATGACCTCAACTCCTGGCCGGACTAGAACGCATTGGTAGGCCTAAGCACGGCGGAAACGGTACGCAAGAGCACTTTGACATCCATCGCCAGCGACCAGTGCTCGATGTAGTAGAGGTCGAGCTCCACGCGACGATGCAGCTGCCCGGTCGTGTCGGTCGCGCCACGCGCGCCGTTGACCTGCGCCCAACCGGTAATGCCGGGCCGGACACGATGCCGATGCGGATAGCTGTCGATGATCTCGGTGCCAAGCAGCCCGGCGGTACGCATGTTCACCGCATGGGGCCGAGGCCCGACCAGCGACATCTGACCCCGCAGCACATTGAACAACTGCGGCAGCTCGTCCAGGCTCCATTTGCGGATGAATCGACCGACCGCGGTGATACGGACGTCACCGCGGACGGTCTGCTGCAGTGGATCGCTGGCTGAGGTGGTCGCTACCTGCATGCTGCGAAACTTGTAGATATCGAACTCGCTGTTGCAGTAGCCATGCCGGCGCTGGCGAAACAGGATCGGGCCCGGGCCGTCGAGTCGGATCGCAATCGCGACGCCCAACAGCACTGGCGACAGCAGCAGGGTGATCAGCGCACCGAGGAGATAGTCTGAGCCCGTTTTCAGGACCGAGTTCCACTGCCTGATCGGACGCTCGACCAGAAGCAAGACGGGATACCGGTCGCCGACGAGTTGCAAGAGTGCGCCCGGATCAAGGCGCGCACCGCTCGCGTCAGTCTCCTCAGGCAAGGATTGCGCGCCCTCGCCGGGCCGCAGCGGACGCAAACGCTCAGCCAGTGCGAAGCGGCTGAGGCTCGTCAGCGTGAAAACGCAGACCAGCCAGATCCAGAACAGGTCGAAGGGCAGTTGCTCAAGCCAGCGGCCGGCATAGGCTATGCCCGCCGCAACGGCGAGAAACGTCATCAAGCGAAGGAGATGACTTCGCGCCAACCCGACCCGATCGCCACGCTTGGCAACGTCGACGAAATCCCGGTCATACAGAATGAAAGGCGCCATCAGGCAGACAATCCAGAACAAGCGACCAAGCGCCGCCCAGTCTGCGGCAATTGCCGCATCGCTCGTGACTACGCTGGCGTATCCGGCTTGAGCAAGCAGCCCAGCCAGCATCAAAGCGGTGAAGTCCACCAGCGGCAGCAAGTCGCCCGCCCTGCTCCCCAGCGCGGACAGCCAGCCGGAATCGGGCGCGGCAGCAGGTGAGTGGAGCTGGAGGAAAGGATCACTCATGGCCGCAGGCTAGTCAGCCCAGCACGGCCGGTCTGTACGCTGACGTACCCTCGTGGCGGCGGAAGGCTGGGGGGATGAAGTCCATCGGTGCTTCATCGAACGGACGACGGCGAACAGCTGCCCTATACCTGTCGCTTCAAAGGTATCTGGCACAGCCGATGACAACAACGTTTCCTTCCCAGACCAGCCCGATGCCGGTCGCCGGCGATGCAGTCGCCGACCCTGACCGCAGCGCCGCCGAGACGGGAAGGCTGTTGGCTGGGGCGTCCGCCAGCAAGCCCCTGTGTGTGCTGCTGGTCACCACGCTGCGCTGGCCGCTGTCGGCACGACTGGCACTGGCCTTCAATGAGCTTGGCTGCCAGGTGCAGGCATGGTGTCCGTCCGACCATCCGCTGTCCAAGACGGCGGTGGTGGATCGGCTTCACCGCGCACCGGCGGCGCTCGGCCGCTTGCGTTCCCTGCATCGCGCGATCGCCGCATCCAACGCGGACCTCCTGCTGCCGTGCGACGATGCCGCGACAGCCGCACTGGCCCGACTGTATCGGCGCCTGCGCGATCAGGCCGAGCATCAGCCGGTGCGGCAACTGATCGCTCGCTCCTTGGGCACGCCCTCGTCGGCCCTGCTGGCTACCGATCGCGGTGCCTTGCTGACCCTGGCGGCCACGAAGGGGGCGCGGGTTCCGCAGCAGGCGACCCTGACCAGCGAATCATCACTGCAGTCCTGGGGCCAGCGTGTTGGTTATCCCGCGGTTCTCAAAGTGGACGGTAGCTGGGGTGGACTGGGCGTAGTGGTGGTCAACAGTGGCGCCGAGGCCCGCGCGGCGTTCCGCGAGCTCAGCGTGCCGCGCTTCACACCTGCGCTCAGGCATTGGCTCCTGCGTCGCGACGTCAGTTTTCTTCTGGACTGGATCCGACGCGCCCAGCGGCAAATCACGATTCAACAGTTCATTGCCGGAGTTCCGGCCAACCGGGCCGTTGCCTGTCATCGTGGCGACATTCTGGCCGGCATCAGCGTGATGGCCGAGCAAACGGCTGGGGCAACCGGACCCGCCACCGTCGTTCGAATCATCGATCACGCCGGCATGAGCGACTGCGCGCAACGCGTGGTTGGCGGGCTGGGGCTTTCTGGACTTTGCGGCCTCGACTTTGTGATCGATGCGGCGACAGGCCTCGACTATCTGATCGAGCTCAACCCGCGCGCCACGCCGATTTGCCATCTGCCCCTCAGCGACGGCAGCGACTTGCCCGCCGCGCTCTGCAGCTGGCTCACCGACCGCGAGGTGGCCCTGCGCTCAGGCACGATCGGCAATGCGCGAATCGCCCTGTTTCCGGGCGAGTGTCGCAGAGATCCCCATAGCCTCTATCTGTCGACAGCGCATCACGACGTTCCGTGGCCGGCGCCGGCACTGGTACGCGATGGGCTCGATCTTCCCTGGGATCAACGTGGAGTCCTGGCTCGCCTACGCGCCTGGATGAAACCGCTTCTCACGCAACAGCGCACATCCGCCGACACCCGCTAGCAAGCACGGATCAGGCAGCGCGGATGGCTCACACACTGCACTGCGGCGAAGGCGATCGGGCGATCAACTCCTTGACGGTCGGACGTGCTTCAGGCAGCAGACGGTCGGTCTCACTCTTGACCACCTGATAACACTCGCAACAAAGCGATTCGAGTTTGCGACGGTCGAGAATAGTGATTTTTCCCCGGCTGTACTCGATAACCTTGGCCTTCTGCAGCTTGCGTGCCGCTTCGGTCACCCCTTCGCGACGGACGCCCAGCATGTTCGCAATCAACTCCTGTGTCATGGTCAGGCGGTTGCTCGGCAGGCGATCCAGCGACAGCAAGAGCCATCGACACAACTGCTGGTCGATCGTGTGATGTCGATTGCACACGGCCGTTTGCGCCATCTGGGTAATCAATGCCTGGGTGTAGCGCAGCAGAAGCAGCCTCACTTCCGCACTCCGTTCAAACTCCAATCTCAGGCGACTCACCGGCAGCCGCAGCCCGTGTCCACCACTTTGCACGACTGCACGGCTGGACGTGCTGCCACCGCCCATGAATACCGATATGCCTACAAGGCCCTCGTTGCCGACCACGGAAATCTCGGCCGACGCCCCGTCTTCCATGACGTAGAGCAGCGAGACGATCGCGTCAGCAGGGAAGTACACGTACTGCATCGTTTCACCGGCTTCATACAACACCTTGCCCAGCGGTAACTCCACCAGACACAGGCTTTCGTTCAGACGCGCCCTGACCGCGGCCGGCATCGCATCCAGAAGTTTGTTGCTTTGCCGCACCGTCACATCGTTCATCGAAACATCCCTTTGGCCAATAGCTACAGGTATCGCGGGCGGGTTGACTGTCACCACATCCGGCGTGGCCGTCGGTGCGAGAGCGCACATACAGGTAGCGTCCTATATGAATCGTCAGACCAAACCACTTTCTGCAATCGCCACTTGCAGGATTGCCTGCGGTGTGCGCTATCCAACCGACGGGGGCATGCCCCGGCATCATTCTGTGTTCGTCTTTCCCAAGGCGATGGTCCCGTGTCCGAGGTCAACTGGAATGGCGATCCCCGATTACGGCGGCCACCTGCCAGCCGATCACGCGAGCACGCGTCATCGCCAGCCGAGCAGCCGCCGTCCGCGCCCTTGTCAGCCCTTGAAGTGGAGCAATTCCGTCTGAACGGGTTTCTGGTCGCGCGTGGCGCCTGCGAATCTGAGGAGTTGCAGCGGATCCGTACCGAGCTGGAACGCCTGTTCGCACACGGTGCCGGACGCGCGGAGGGCAATCACCTCGACATGCTCAGTCTTGATATGGACCAGCGCGCCGCGATTCAACCGCAACTGGTTAAACCCAGCCTGTATGCGCCGTCGCTGTTGCGAACTGAGCACTTCCAGCGGATCCAGGCGATCGCGAAACAGCTGTTGGGAGGCGAAGCCCGATTCTGCTTCGACCACAGCATCCTCAAGCCAGCAAACAGCAACGCCGCAACCCCGTGGCACCAGGACGAGGCCCACAACCAGAATCCTTACTACCGGCACAACCAGGTCAGTTTCTGGATAGGGCTGCAGGACACGTTCGAGGAAAGCGGCTGCATGCGCTACATACCGGGATCGAATCAGGGTGTGGTGCTGCCGCATTGCTCGCCGAACGACGATCCCAGGATTCACGCGCTGGAATGCCCCACCACGAACTTTGACGAGCAAGCCGCCGCAACGGTCCCGCTGAAGGCGGGAGTCTGCGTCCTACATGACGGATTGACGCTGCATTCCGCGCTACCCAATCAATCACCCGCCGATCGTCTTGCCTACATCCTGGTGTTTCGCGGGCCGCCCCTGGTGCGGGAGCCATCGGTAAGCTTCGACTGGCTCGCGTCCAAGCGCACATCCAGTCTGCAACGCCGACATCGCTGGCACTATCGTGGCGGCTTCCTGGTGCTTTTCCTGCGTTGGATCCGACGCGCCCTGCACACGGCGAACCAACGCCTGTTCCACTGATGGCCGGTTGTTCAGGCCTGTGTGCGCGGGCGTACAGATATCACGACTGGGAGGCCCGACTATCGATCCGGGCATCCAGATTCTGAGGCAACCGAATGTCGGCGCTTGCGGTGGAACTGCCTGAGGCCCTGAGGCCGCGCTTTGGGCAACGTACCGTCATGGGCAGTCACCGACTGCAAGACCATGACCTGTTTACAGACGCCGCACTGGTCGATTTGCTCGATCGTTTTCCTCGCGAACATCTTTACGCATTCAGTACCGGAAGCGATCCGACACGCGTCGATGAGAACCATCCTGCGCACCATGAGGGTGTCAGCGGCTCAGAGCTGTTGAAAGCGGTCAGGAACGGCAGACTGTGGTTGAACGTGACGCGCGTGGATCGGGTCGACAAGACTTACCGCCGCCTTATCAACGACCTCTATTCGGCGCTGCGGAAGCAGATACCCGGATTCTCGCCCGATGCGACCCAGGGAACCTTGCTGATTTCCTCGCCGGGCGCGCAGGTCTACTACCATGCTGACGGTCCGGCCTCCGCGCTCTGGCATATTCGCGGCCGAAAGCGTCTGTGGGTCTATCCAGAGCTGGATCCGCGTTACATGCGACGCGAACTGCTGGAAGACATTTTTGCCGGCGTACGGCACGAGTATCTGCCATATCAATCCGACTATGACGATGCTGCCGAGGTCTATGACCTGCAACCCGGTCAGTGGATCAGCTGGCCGCAGAACGCGCCGCATCGGCTCATTAACCATGACTGCGTCAACGTTTCGCTCAACACCGAGTACTTCACCGAGGCAAGCCGGCGTCGCTTCCAGCTGTACATCGCAAATCGCTTTTTTCGCACGCGCCTGGGCCTCCGCGATCTGTCACTGCGCGAAGACGGAGCGCTGGCTCTTGGCAAGATCTTCGTGCAACGGGCCGCTCACCGGCTGGGCCTGAATCCATTGCAGTTCAGATGTCATGTCCCCACGCTTCGAGTGGCCGCCGATGCGACCGGAGGCGTCGTCGCGCTCGACGCAAAAGCCTGATGGAAATCCGATGCTTCCATCACCTGGCACAGGCGCAGCCGTTCCGGCAGGCGATGAATGCACTGAATCTTGCGACAGCGCGGCCGGATCCGTTTTCCACCTTCGAGTTCTACCAGAACTATCTGCGCAATGCCGAGTGGTTCGGGTCGGGTGACCGCTTGTGGCTGCTTCTGGTATTCAGCGGCGATGAGTTGATTGGCCACCTCGCGCTGAAGCTGCGTCAGCACAGGGTTCTCGGCCTTCATGCGGCAAAGCTGGACCTGCTTACCGCACATCACGCCGACCGGCCGGGTCTTGTTTCGCGGCCCGAGCATGTACAGGTGGTCAGCAGAGCCATCTATTCCTATCTGCTCAGTCGACGCGACGAGTGGGGGCTGCTGGAATTCGGCGAGCAGGACGCCGATTCAGCCTTGCTGCCTGCACCGGCGGAGGCCCGCTCGGGAGGACTCCGCTGCCAACTCTGGCCGACCATGGCAAACGGCACCGTACCGATGCGCTGGGATTCCTTCGCCAGCTACTTCGCGTCCCTCTCCAAGAAGGCACGCTCCAACGTCAGCCGGCAGATGCGCAATCTTCTGGCGGCAGGCGATGTGCATGTCCTTACCACCTCCGACCCGCGCGCGCTGCCGACGGCGTTTGATTCGTACCGAAGCATCGAGCCGCACAGTTGGAAAGCCCGCGCCGAGGCGGTAATCGGCCGCGCCCGGCCATCGGTCGACTACTACCGCGGGCTGATGCAACCCGAACAACCGATGCAGGTATCGATCCAGTTGCTGTTTCTTGACGGCGAGCCGATCGCTGGCCTGATCAGCGGCGCCTTCAATCAGGGGCTCTATGCCCTGCATATCGTCTACGACGAGCGCCACGCCAAACTCGCGCCCGGATCCGCCGTATTGCTGATGGGCATGCGACACGCGATTGAAGGCGGCTACCGCTTCTTCAACCTGTTGCGCGGCTTCGACTATTACAAGCTGCGTTGGCTGGCCGACATGCAGAGGACTCAAAGCGTGCAGATCTACCGCACGGTTTCGCCATTCTATTGGCGGCGCGTACTGGGCGACACCCGGCGGCGATGGGCAGAGCGCTGGCTTGGCCCCACCGACATCGGCCAGGCCTGTCAGGCGAATCCGAGCCCACGCAGGCGCGCCAGCGTTGAGCAAGCCTGTCCCGACCGCGGCTTCATGCAGGCGATCCATCCCACTCACCGCGAACGCTTCGCATGCCTGCAAGGTCACGTGCGAGGGGGCAGCAGCGAACTTCTATCTGCAGCACAGCTTGTCGCAGTGCTCCCGTTCGCCACATCAAGAACGACAAAGCAACGGCGGCCGACTGTGGTGTGAGCAGCGTGGGGCATCTGCGCCCGGGAATGGCGGATCTTCAAGCCAGAGATGCGATCAGGCGTTTGCCGGTTGCGCCGACTGCACGCGACGCGCGACTATGCCGACGATCCCAGTGCTGCGCGGCCGATTCGCCCCCCGTCATCCGCCATGGCTTCCCCAGACCCGATGCAGTCCCATGTGCTCATCGTCGACGACGAGGATGGCGTTCGCCAGCTCGTGCAGCGCTACTTCTCGAGCAATGGCTTTCGCGTCAGCGAAGCCGCCGATGCCGCTTCGGCGCGTCGCCTGCTGGAGAGCGAGAAAATCGAGCTGGTCCTGCTCGACATCGGCCTGCCCGGCGAGGACGGCCTGGCGTTGACCCGTTATCTACGCGAGCACTGGCATGGCGCCGTGATCATTGTCAGCGGGCGCGGCGACCCGATCGAGCGGGTGATCGGCCTGGAAATCGGTGCCGACGATTACGTCGCCAAGCCTTTCGAGC
>DASUOA010000508.1:0-2277 GCA_036276895.1 Arenimonas sp.
CTGCGACGCCAACGGCTGGCTGCTGATGCTCGACGAAGTACAGACCGGTATGGGGCGCACCGGCAAGATGTTCGCATTCCAGCACTACGGCGTTATGCCGGACGTGATTGCGCTCGCCAAGGGGCTCGGCGGCGGCGTGCCGATCGGCGCCTGCGTCGCCCGCGGCGAGGCCGCCACGCTGTTCCAGCCGGGCAGCCACGGCTCGACCTTCGGCGGCAATCCGCTCGCATGCGCGGCGGGACTTGCCACCCTGGAGATCATCGAATCCGAAAACCTGTGCCGGAACGCCGCCGAGGTCGGTGCGCATATCCGCACCAGCCTGGAGCGCGCGCTCGCCGAGACGCCGGGCGTCAGGGAAATCCGCGGCAAGGGGCTGATGATCGGCATCGAACTCGACCGGCCCTGTGGCGACCTGGTGAAAACCGCGCTCGATGCCGGACTGCTGATCAACGTTACCGCCGACAACGTGGTGCGGCTGGTGCCGCCGCTGGTCATGTCGCGCGCCGAAGCCGACCAGCTGGTCGGCGAACTGGCGCCGATGATCCGCTCATTCCTGATGAAGGCCGCGTCGGCCGCCGCCTGAGCGGGCCATCGCGGAACAGCATGCAACTGCGTCACTATCTCCAGTTCAGGGATTTCACCGCCGAGGACTACGCGCAGGTGTTCGCGCGCGCCGCGTGGATCAAGGAACGCTTCAAGCGTTACGAACCCTACCTGCCACTGCACGACCGCACCCTGGCGATGATCTTCGAGAAGCAGTCGACGCGCACCCGGGTGTCGTTCGAGGCCGGCATGCTGCAGATGGGCGGCTCGGTGATCAATCTCACCTCCACCGACACCCAGATCAGCCGCGGCGAACCCATCGAGGACATGGCGCGCGTGATCACGCGCATGGTCGACATCGTGATGATCCGCACCTTCGAGCAGGAAATCATCGAGCGTTTTGCCGCCCATTCGCGGGTGCCGGTGATCAACGGCCTCACCAACGAGTACCACCCCTGCCAGATTCTCGCCGACATCTTCACCTTCATCGAACATCGCGGCGCGATCAGGGGTAAAACCGTGGCCTGGATCGGCGACTCCAACAACGTCTGCAACACCTGGCTGCAGGCGGCGGAAGTGCTGAACTTCAACGTGCACGTGTCAACGCCCCCCGGCTACGAAGTCGAGCCGGAACGCGCCGGGCTCTACGGCACCGACCATTACGAGGAATTCAAGGACCCGATGGACGCGGTACGCGGCGCCGACCTCGTCACCACCGACGTCTGGACCAGCATGGGCTTCGAGGCCGAAAACGAGGAACGCCGCCGCGCGTTTGAAGACTGGTGCATCGACACCGACATGATGCGCGTCGCGAAAAAGGACGCGCTGTTCATGCACTGCCTGCCCGCGCACCGCGGCGAGGAAGTCACCGCCGAAGTCATCGACGGCCCGCAGAGCGTGGTTTGGGATGAAGCCGAGAATCGTCTGCATGCCCAGAAAGCGCTGATGGAATATCTTCTGTTAGGCAAAGTTGAATCCAAGTAACCGTAACCGGTAATCATGAAAAAAACCAGTAAAATCAACAAGGTAGTGCTTGCCTATTCCGGCGGCCTCGACACCTCGGTCATCCTCAAATGGCTGCAGGACGTCTACGGCTGCGAAGTCATCACCTTCACCGCCGACATCGGCCAGGGCGAAGAAGTCTCGCCGGCGCGCAAGAAAGCACGGCTGATGGGCGTCAAACAGATTTTCATCGAGGACCTGCGCGAGGAATTCGTGCGCGACTTCGTGTTCCCGATGTTCCGCGCCAACGCGGTCTACGAAGGCGAATACCTGCTCGGCACCTCGATCGCGCGGCCGCTGATTGCCAAACGGATGGTCGAGATCGCACGCAAGACCGGCGCCGACGCGGTGTCGCACGGCGCCACCGGCAAGGGCAACGACCAGGTGCGTTTCGAACTCGGCGCCTATGCGCTGATGCCGAACGTCAAGATCATCGCACCGTGGCGCGAGTGGGACCTGCTGTCGCGCGAGAAGCTGCTGGCTTATGCCGACAAACACGGCATTCCCGTCGACTACAAGAAACGCAAGGGCGGCGCGCCGTATTCGATGGACGCCAACCTGCTGCACATCTCGTACGAGGGCGGCATCCTCGAGGATCCGTCGTTCGAGCCGGAAGATTCGATGTGGCGCATAACCGTGTCGCCGGAGAAGGCGCCGAACAAACCCGAGTACGTGGAGCTGACTTACTCCCGCGGCGACATCGTCGCCATCAACGGCAAAAAAATGTCCGCC
>DASUOA010000509.1:0-2097 GCA_036276895.1 Arenimonas sp.
CGACCCCCAGCTCATGTCCGGGCTGCAGAGCCGTGTGCTGGAGGACCAGGTGATCGACTGGATCGCCGAGCACGCCCGCCACAGCGACGTGACCCTGAGCTTCACCGAGGTGATGCGCCCGCAGGGCGGCGCGGCCTGAACACCCCATCCGCCGGGTCCCGCCCGGCCACCGACGAGGATGCCCGCATGAGCGCTACCAAGGGACTGACCCAGGCACTGAACCTGGTGCCGATGGTGGTCGAGCAGACCAGCCGCGGTGAACGCGCTTACGACATCTACTCGCGGCTGCTCAAGGAACGCGTCATCTTCCTTGTCGGTCCCATCGACGACTACATGGCCAACGTCATCGTCGCCCAGCTGCTGTTCCTCGAGGCCGAGAACCCCGAGAAGGACATCAGCCTGTACATCAACTCGCCGGGCGGCGTGGTCACCTCGGGCATGGCGATCTACGACACCATGCAGTTCATCAAGCCCGACGTGAGCACCATCTGCGTCGGCCAGGCGGCCTCGATGGGCTCGCTGCTGCTGGCCGCTGGCGCCGCCGGCAAGCGCTACTGCCTGCCCAGCTCGCGGGTGATGATCCACCAGCCGCTGGGTGGCTTCCAGGGCCAGGCCAGCGACATCGAGATCCACACCCGTGAAATCCTGACCATGCGCGACCGGCTCAACCAGATCCTGTCCAAGCACACCGGCCAGCCGGTCGAGCGCATCGCCAAGGACACCGACCGCGACAACTTCATGGACGCCGAGGCCGCCAAGGCCTATGGCATGGTCGATGCCGTGCTCGACCGTCGCCCCGACGACTCCATTCAGGCCGGCTGAGCGCCGTCTCCGACGCCGCCTTCACGCCCGCTCCGGTCCCTTCGGGGGCCGGGGCTTGAGTCGCGCCGGCCTGTGATATTCTCGCTCCCGACCCACTCCACCAGGGCCCAGACAGCATGACCGAAGACCGCCAGGGCCGCACCGGCGACAGCAGCAAGATCCTCTACTGCTCCTTCTGCGGCAAGAGCCAGCATGAGGTGCGCAAGCTGATCGCGGGCCCCAGCGTGTTCATCTGCGATGAATGCGTCGAGCTGTGCAACGACATCATCCGCGAGGAGCTCGAGGAAAAGGCCAGCGCCGCGCGCAGCCACCTGCCCAAGCCCAAGGAAATCCTCGAGGTCCTCGACCAGTACGTGATCGGCCAGCAGCGCGCCAAGAAGACGCTCTCGGTGGCCGTGTACAACCACTACAAGCGCATCGAAAGCCGGATCAAGAACGACGACATCGAACTGTCGAAGTCCAACATCCTGCTCATCGGCCCCACCGGCTCGGGCAAGACCCTGCTGGCCGAGACGCTCGCGCGCCTGCTCGATGTGCCGTTCACCATCGCTGATGCGACCACGCTGACCGAAGCCGGCTACGTCGGCGAGGACGTCGAGAACATCATCCAGAAGCTGCTGCAGAAGTGCGACTACGACGTCGAGAAGGCGCAGCAGGGCATCGTCTACATCGACGAGATCGACAAGATCTCGCGCAAGTCCGAGAACCCGTCCATCACCCGCGACGTGTCGGGCGAGGGCGTGCAGCAGGCGCTGCTCAAGCTGATCGAGGGCACCGTCGCCTCGGTGCCGCCGCAGGGCGGGCGCAAGCATCCGCAGCAGGAATTCCTGCAGGTGGACACCCGCAACATCCTGTTCATCGTCGGCGGCGCCTTCGCGGGCCTGGAGAAGATCATCCAGCAGCGCAGCACCGAAGCCGGCGGCATCGGCTTCTCCGCCGAGGTCAAGAGCAAGGTGCGCAAGGCCGAGATCGGCAAGGTGCTGGCCGAGGTGGAGCCCGAGGACCTGATCAAGTTCGGGCTGATCCCGGAGTTCATCGGCCGGCTGCCCGTGATCGCCACCGTGGACAAGCTCAACCGGGAGGCGCTGGTCGCGATCCTCACCGAGCCCCGCAACGCCCTGGTCAAGCAGTACCAGAAGCTCTTCGAGCTCGACAACGTCGAGCTGGAGTTCACCCCGGATGCCATTGCCGCGGTGGCGTCTCGGGCCCTCGAGCGCGGCACCGGCGCGCGGGGCGCCCGTGCCATCCTCGAGGAGGTGCTGCTCCACGTGATGT
>DASUOA010000510.1:0-3058 GCA_036276895.1 Arenimonas sp.
AGCCACTCCTCGAACGCGCGGCCGACGTCATAGGTGATGCCGAACTGCTTGCCGCCCCGATCGACGGAGTAGAAGGTCTTGCTGTATGGGACGAGCAGCCGGATCTGCCGGCGCTGGCGCATGCCGTCCAGGTCGCCAACCCATTGCTCGGTCGCAAGCAGGCTCTCCGAGATGGTCGCACTGTCCTTCGCGGCCGGGTCGGCCGGCGCCTCTTGCGCCAGCGCCATCGGGGCGACAAACAGCGCCACCACCCACGCGCACAACATTCCACCAAACGACAACGAGAAACGCGCAGCACAAACCATTGCCCAACCCCGAATGTACAGCGACACGGACTCTGCTCGGCAGGGTTGAATCTAGCCGTCGGAGAGCCCTAAATCCAGCGGCTCGCGGCCGGCTACTTGGCGACCTCGAACGCCGGGTGCAGCGGATCGGGCATAGCTGCCGCGATCGGGAACAGGTGCAGCCGGTCGCGGCCGAGCAATGCAACCCGCGCCTCGGCATCGAGCAGGCGGCGGATCGCCGCCTCGCGCACGTTGAGGCCGCCGGCATAGGCGCCGAACGCCGGCAGCAGCAGCCGGTGGCGGCCGATCGCGAAGCAGCGCCGGCGGAAGGAGCGCCCGCGGGTCGAGACCGATGCGACCGGGTGATAATGACCGATGACCTCGCCGCCTTCCGCAGGACGGTCCTGGTGAGCATCGTGGCGGAACACCAGCGGCCCGATCGCGATCTCCACGGCGCCGCGCCCGCCCAGCTGCTGCGGCGGCTTGGGATCGTGGTTGCCGTGGATCCAGATCCAATCGAGCCGGTCACTCAGCGTGCGGATGCGTTCGGCCACGTCGCGATCCAGCCGCGCCGCGCCCCGGCGATCATGGAACGAGTCGCCCAGTGCCACCACGCGCACCGGTCGGTAGGCCTCGATCAGCCGCTCCAGCCGCGCCACCGTCTGCGCGCTGTCGTACGGCGGCAGCAGGCGCCCGGCGCTGCTGGCGTAGGAGGTACCCTTCTCCAGATGCAGGTCGGCCGCCACCAGCAGCCGCTCCTCCGGCCAATACAGCACGCCGTCGAGGTCGAGCTGCAAAGCGAGACCGTGCCAGGTGACTGACATACAGTGCTTCATCGGAAGCACTCTATAGCAGTGATGGTCGTGCTTGGCACGGCCATCCACGAATTTGCCCGCAACCGCGTTTTCTTGCCCCATGAAACTCGTGGATGGCCCGCCGACGAATGTCGGCCTGCGCCGACGGACCAAGTCCGACCATGACGAATGGAAGAAGGCTGGAGACACATCACAGCATCGCCTGCTGCCCGGGCTCGCCGCTGGTCGCTTCCTCGATCAGGTCGGCGGCCGCTTCTTCCAGCAATGCGTCCATCGCCTCGTTGCCGATCTCGGTGCTGCCGAGCGTCACAAGCACCGGCACCGCCAGCGGCGTGACGCGATCCAGCCGTCGCAGGTCTATCCGCCCTTTGATCCGCTTCAGGAAATCGCCGAGGCGCTGCACGTCGGCGAGGTTCCAGGCCGCGTCCTGGCGTGTCGCGCGCAAGAGGATGTGGTCGGGCTCGTGCTTGCGCAGCACGTCGTAGATCAGGTCGGCGTTGAAGGTGATCTGCCTGCGGCTCTTCTCCTCACCGGGATATCGGCGTTCGATCAGGCCCGCGACAACCGCCACGTTGCGGAACGAGCGGCGCAGCATGGAGGAATCATCGAGCCATTCCTCGAGATCGTCGCCCAGCATGTCCTCGCCGAACAGCTGCTCCACCTGCTCCTGGGTCGGGGCGCCGAGCGCCCAGGTCGCGAGCACATAGTCGGTCGCGACGAAGCCGAGCGGCTTCAGTCCTGCGCGCTCCATGCGCCGCGTCAGCAGCATGCCGAGGGTCTGGTGCGCGATCCGGCCCTCGAAGCAATAGGCCACCAGGAACTCCTTGTTGCCGCGCGGGAAGCTCTCGATCAGCAGCTTCGCGCGGGTCGGCACCACCGAGCGCCAGCGCTGCAGCCTGAGCCATTCCTGCACGTCGTCCGGCAGATCGCGCTGCTGGCTGCGATCCTCCAGGATCGCGCGCACGCGCTCGGCGAGGCCCGTGGTCAGCGGCAGGCGGCCGCCGCCATAGACCGGCACCTTGGGCTCGCCGCTCTTGGCGAGCGAGCAGACCACCGACATCTCGCGGATGCCTTCGAAGCGCAGCAGGCGGCCGGCGAACATGAAGGTGTCGCCGGGCAGCAGGCCCTGCACGAACCATTCCTCCACCTCGCCCAGGAACTGTCCGCGGCCCAGGCGCACCTTCAGCATCGGCGCTTCGATGATGGTGCCGACATTCATCCGGTATTGCCGCACCACCGTCATGTTCGCTGCGCGCCAGCCGCCGTCCGGCATCCTGCGCAGCCGCTTCCAGCGGTCATAGGCCTTTAGCGCATAGCCGCCGTCGCGCACAAAGGCGAACACCTGGTCGAACTCTGCGCGTGGCAAGGCCGCATAGGGCGCTGCCGTCGTGACTTCCAGATAGAGAGCATCCGGATCGACCGACGCCGCACAAGCCAGGCACAAGATGTGCTGCGCCAGCACGTCGAGGCAGTAGGGCCGCGGCGGATATTCATCGAGGTCCTTTTCCAGCGCCGCCTCGATCGCCGCCTTGCATTCCAACACCTCGAAGCGGTTGGCCGGCACCAGCAGCGCGCGGCTCGGCTCGTCCAGCCGGTGGTTGGCGCGGCCGATGCGCTGCAGCAGGCGGCTGGCGCCTTTCGGCGCGCCGACCTGGATCACGAGATCGATGTCGCCCCAGTCGATGCCGAGGTCGAGCGAGGAGGTCGCGACCACCGCGCGCAGGGCGCCGCGCGCCATCGCCGCTTCGATCTTGCGGCGCTGCTCCACCGCCAAAGAGCCGTGATGCAAGCCGATGGCAAGGTTCTCGTCGTTGAGCCGCCACAGCCCCTGGAACACCAGCTCGGCCTGCGCGCGGGTGTTCACGAACACCAGCGTGGTCTTGCGCTTCTTGATCTCCTCGTAGAGCGCCGGCACGGAATGCAGCGCCATGCGCCCGCTCCACGGCACGCGCGCCTCGG
>DASUOA010000511.1:0-3093 GCA_036276895.1 Arenimonas sp.
CGGCAGCAGCGCGTACAGCGGCGCCGGATACAGACCGATACCGATGCACAGCGCGGCGGTCAGCGCCATCGCGATCAGCATGTTCAGCGGCGCCTCGGCGCAGCGCTTGCCGGAGTCGTGCGCGAAGAAGCTGAAGAACGGAATCTTGATGCCGGAGTGGTCGAGCACGCCGGCGGACGCGAACAGCAGCATCAGCCAGACCACCCACAGGTGCTCTTCGGCGACCGCGGTCAGGATCATCGATTTGGTGACGAAGCCCGACAGCAGCGGGAACGAAGAGATCGACAGCGAGCCGATGATGCAGAAGGTCGCGGTCCACGGCATCGACTTGTACAGCCCGCCCAGCTCGGAGGCCTTGATCGTGCCGACGCGGAACAGCACGGCACCCATCGCCATGAACAGCAGCGACTTGTAGAGGATGTGGGCGAATGCATGCGCAGCGGCGCCGTTGAGCGCCAGCTCGGTGCCGACGCCGATGCCGCAGACCATGAAACCGAGCTGGTTGTTGAGACTGTAGGCGAGCACGCGGCGCAGATCGTTCTCGATCACGGCGAAGAAGATCGGGAACAAGGTCATCGCCGCGCCGATCCAGATCAGCATTTCGGTGCCGGGAAAACCGCGCGCCAGCGCATAGACCGCGAGCTTGGTCGTGAACGCCGACAGCACCACGGTGCCGGTCACGGTCGCTTCCGGATAGGCGTCCTGCAGCCAGTTGTGCATCAGCGGGAAGGCGCATTTGATGCCGAAGGCGAGGAAGATCAGCAGCGCGCCGGGCTCGGTCAGTTCCATGCGCTCGAAGTCGGCACTGCCGGTAGCGACGTAGCGCACCGCGATGCCGGCGATCAACAGCACGCCGGAGCCGACCTGGATGATCAGGTAGCGCATGCCCACGTGATAGGCGCGCTCGGTGCGTCGCGCCCAGATCAGGAACACCGAAGACAGCGCGGTCAGCTCCCAGTACAGCATCAAGGTGACCAGGTCGCCGGCGAGCACGGCGCCGATCGCGGCGCCGGCATAGACCGTCGCGGCGACGTGCTGCAGCGTGTCCTTGAGGTGCAGGGCGTAGATCACCGCAAGCCAGGCGGCGATGTGGAAGATCACCGCGAAGATGAACGACAGCCGGTCGATCCGGATCGTTTCCATCGCGATGCCGAAGAACTCCAGATCGCCGCCATTGCCCATCGGCAGGCTGACCAGCACCGCGAGGCTCGCGGCCGGCAGCATCAGCATGACGATCTTGCGCGGCATCTCGTGGAACAGCGGCAGCAGCAGGCCGCCGACGATCATCACCAGCGCGGGGTTGAGCAGGGCGTCAAGCATCGCCGTCCCCGTCGTTGCCGCGCTCGTAGTAATCCTCCGGACGCCGGATCAGGCGCCGCAGCGCCTTGGCGCTGAGCACGATGAAGACGTAGGCGCCGAAGCCGAACAGCGCAAAGAAGCCGAACCAGGCCTCGAACGCGAAGTGCACGTGTTTTTCGTACAGCAGGTCGGCTGCGAGCAGCGCCGCGCACAGCGCATACAAGCCGTAAACCAGGCGCGTGACATTGCGCGGCCGATCCAGCCAGCGTTCGCGATCGTTCATTCCTGCTCCCAGCTGTGGCCGAGGCGATCCGCCAGCGGCTCGACGAGCTGGTCCTCGAAGAAGAACAGGACGAAGCAGGCCAGCGCGGTCAGGCATAGCGGCACGACGCAGGCCCACGGCGCCTCGCGGATCTGCGGCCGGCGCGTCGTACGCGCTTCGCCCGACGGATCGTCGGCCTCGGCCGGTGCGCCGCGCTCCGGCATGAAGAAGGCGCGGATCGGGATAGGCATCAGATAGGCAATGCCGAGCAGCGAGCTGACCAGCAGCACGCCGATCATCACCGGTGTGCCGGCCTCGACCGCACCTTCCATCAGCAGCAGCTTGTCCCAGCTGCCGGCCAGCGGCGGCAGGCCGATGATCGACATGCCCGCCAGGGTGAAGGCGGCGAAGGTGAACGGCATGTGCGGGCCGAGGCCGTCCAGTTCGCTGACCTTCGTCTTGTGCGCGGCGATGTAGATCGCGCCGGCGCAGAAGAACAGGGTGATCTTGCCGGCGGCATGCGTGACGATGTGCAGCGCGCCCTCGGTCAAGGCATCTGGCGAGGCCAACGCCGCACCGAGCACGATGTAGCTGAGCTGGCTCACGGTCGAGTACGCGAGCCGGGCCTTGAGGTTGTCCTGGCGGATCGCGATCACCGCCGCGGCGACGATCGTGAACGCCGCGACCCAGGCCATCGGCTGGCCGACTTCGGAGAAGCGCATCGCGTCCATGCCGAAGAAGTAGATGGTGATCTTCATCACCGTGAACACGCCGGCCTTGACCACGGCGACCGCGTGCAGCAAGGCCGACACCGGCGTCGGCGCGACCATTGCCGACGGCAGCCAGCGATGGAAGGGCATCAACGCGGCCTTGCCGATGCCGAACAGGAACAGCGCGTAGAGCACGCCGAGCACTTGCGGCGAGGCATGGCCGGCAAGGATGCCGCCATCGCGGAACTCGAGCGTGCCGGTCAGTGCATACGTCCACACCAGCGCCGGCAGCAGCAGGCCGATCGACGTGGCCAGCAGCACGATCAGGTAGACGCGCGCGCCGTTGCGTGCCTCCGGGGTGCCCTTGTGCGCGACCAGCGGCCAGGTCGACAGGGTCAGCACCTCGTAACCGACGAACAGGGTCAGGCCGTTGCCCGCGAAGGCGATCATCATCGCCGCGAAGATCGCAATCGCGAAGCAGAAGTAGAAGCGGGTCTGGTTCTTCTCTCCGGCGGCGCGCATGTAGCCGATCGCGTACACCGAGGTCACCGGCCACAGGCAGCCGGCGACGCTCGCGAACAGCAGCCCCAGCGGCTCCATCTCGAAGGCGAACGACAGCCCCGGCATCCAGGTCCACAGTTCCAGGCGTGGGCGCTCGTCGACGTGCGGCCACAGGCTGATCACGAGCGCGGCGAGCGCGACGCCGGCCACCAGCGTCGCTGTCTCACGCAGGTTCGGGTGCTTGCGCAGAAGCAGCAGCGCGCCGGCGCCGACGAGCGGCAGTGCCATCGCAAGCAGCATCAACTGCGGGTTCATGGCGCG
>DASUOA010000512.1:0-5180 GCA_036276895.1 Arenimonas sp.
CGTCAAAGTCCCGCCACCCGATCCGTTCGCCCATCGACTGCTGGATGCTGCCGATCTGTCGGCGCTGGCGGAGGTCGCCGCCCAGCAGGCCTTTGCCGAGTTCGCTGCCGGACCGACGCAGCTGATCTGGCATGTCGGCGCCAGCGCCAGCGACGACTGGCAGATGCATCCGCCAGGCGCGATCGACGAGGCGCAGCGGCGATGGCTGTGCGAGCTACTGGCGCGCGGCGGCAGTGCCGAGCGCGAGCAAGGTGCAGTACTGGAGCGGGCAAGCCTGCTGGCGCGAGACCGTGGCAGCTGGGTGCTGCTGCTGACCCGGCATCCGCGCACGGCCTTGCAGGAGCCGTCCCGACTGCAAGCCTGGAGCGATCTGCTGACCTTGCTGACGGCGCGTTGTCGCGATGTGCTGCAGGTGCAGCGACTGCAGGCCGACGTCGAGCGCCTCGATTGGGCCGAGCGGTTGCAGCGCGCGCTGTTCGCGATCAGCGATCTGTCCAGTTCCGATCTGGAAACCCGCGAAGTACTAGAAGCACTGCACGAGATCGTCGGGCAGCTGATGTATGCCGAGAATTTCTTCATCGTCCGCTATGACAGCGGGCGGCAGACGATGCGCTTCCTGTACTTCGCCGACAGCCTCGACAGCCATTGCCCGGACTCCGAGCAGGAATTCGTCGCGGCCGAGTTGCCCAACAGCCTGACCTTCGGCCTGCTCCGGCACGGGCAGATCATGCGTGGCCCCTCCAACGAGATCTGCGAGCTGCTCGGTGTGCCCGTCGACGTCTCGCTGGGTCCGGAAAGCGTGGACTGGCTGGGCGTGCCGATGATCGCCGATGGCGAAGTGCGCGGCGCCGTGGTGGTGCAGAGCTACGACCCTTTGGTGCGTTACTCCCAGGCCGATGCCGACCTGCTGAGCTATGTCGCGCAGCACATCCTGGTGGCGCTGTCGCGGCGCGAGGCGCATGCCCAGCTCGAACAGCGCGTCGCCGAGCGCACCCGTGAGCTGCGTCGCGAAGTGCGCGAGCGACAGCGCAGCGAGGCGCTGCAGGCGGCGCTGTTCCGCATCGCCGAGCTGGCCAGCCGCAGCGACAGCATCGAGTCCTTCTATGCCGACATCCACGGCATCGTCGGCGGCCTGCTCGATGCCCGCAATTTCTTCATCGCGCTGCTCACCGAGGATGGTGAAGAGCTCGACTTCCCGTATTCGGTCGACGAACGCGACGATGCCCGACCGCGCCGCAAGCTGGCCAAGGGCCTGACCGAATTCGTGCTGGCGCAAGGACTGCCGCTGCTGGCGCACCGCGAAGACATCGAGCGCATGGGCGAGGAGGGCAAGATCAAATCCTTCGGCACGCCCTCGGTGTGCTGGCTGGGCGTGCCCTTGCAGGTCGGCGGTCGCACCGTCGGCGTGATCGCGGTGCAGAGCTACCACCCGGAGCAGGTCTACGGCTGGCGCGACCAGGAGCTGCTCAGCTTCGTTTCGCTGCACATCGCCAATGCACTGGAGCGGCGCCGCGCCAACGAGGCGCTGCTGCAGGCTTATGCCGAGCTCGAACAGCGCGTGCAAGCGCGCACCCGCGAGCTGGCCGACAGCAATCGCGAGCTGCAGGATCAGATCTCGGTGCGCGAGCGCATGGAGCGCAAGCTCAAGCACGAAGCGATGCACGACACCTTGACCGGCTTGCCCAATCGCGCGCATCTGTTGGCGCGGCTGGGGCTGGCGTTGGAGTTGTTCGCCGGCGATCCGCAGCAGGGTTTCGCGGTGTTGTTCCTCGATCTCGACCGTTTCAAGGTGATCAACGATTCGGTCGGCCATCTGGTCGGTGACGAGCTGCTCAAGGAAGCCGCGCACCGCATCAGCCAGTGCCTGCGCGATCCGGACATGGTGGCGCGCCTCGGCGGCGACGAGTTCGCGGTGGTGCTTGGCCACTACCACGGCGAGGGCGATGTCATCGCGATCGCCGAGCGCATCATCCGCGCCCTGTCCGAACCGGTGCGGGTGGTCGGCAAGGAGCTGTACACCTCGGCCAGCATCGGCATCGCCTTCGCCGATCCGCGCTACCGCAGCCCGGAAGAACTGCTGCGCGATGCCGACGTCGCCATGTACCGCGCCAAGTCGGCCGGCCGCCAGCGCTACGCGATCTTCGACGAGCAGCTGCACGCCGCGGCGTTGCGCGTGCTGGAGATGGAGGGCGACCTGCGTCGCGCCCTGCAGCGGCACGAATTCACCCCGCACTACCAGCCGATCGTGCGCCTGGGCGATGGTCAGGTGATCGGCTTCGAGGCGCTGGTGCGTTGGCAGCATCCCGGCCGCGGCCTGTGCCCGCCGGAGACCTTCCTCGATCTCGCCGAGGAAACCGGCTGCCTGGAGGCGATGGACTGGCAGATCTACGAAGAGGTCTGCCGCGACCTCACCCGGCTGCCGTTCCAGGGGCGTTACCTCAGCATCAACGTGTCGCCGCGGCATCTGCGCATTCCCGACTTCGATGCGCGTCTGCTCGCCTTGCTCGAGGCCAACGGCGTCTCGCCGTCGCAACTGCGGCTGGAGATCACCGAGGGCGCCCTGCTCGAACAGCCCGAGTTGGTGCGCAGCTGCCTCGGTCGTCTGCGCGAGCGCGGCGTCGCTACCTTGCTCGACGATTTCGGCACCGGCTATTCCTCGTTGTCCTACCTCCACCGCTTCCCGCTGCTCGGCCTGAAGATCGACCGCAGCTTCGTGCATGCGCTGCAGGCGGCCGAGACCGGTGGCAGCAGCGCCATCATCCGCGCCATCCGCCTGCTGGCCGACTCGCTCGGCCTCGACGTGATCGCCGAAGGCGTCGAGACCGAAGCGCAGCGCCAGCAGCTGCGCCTGCTCGGGCTGACCTATGGCCAGGGCTATCTGTTCGCCCGGCCGATGTCGGCCGACGAGCTGATGGATCCGCAGTGGTTGGGCACCAGCGCCTAAAAGGGGACGTCTAAAAGGGGACGGAGGTAATCAAGCCCGCTTAATTGCCTCCGTCCCCTTTTAGAATGGCGCGGTGAACACTCCGATCGAAACCCTGCGGCCGGCGCTCGACGCCGGCCTTGCCGAACTCGGCCTGGAATCGCCCGACCTCGCCGGGCGCCTGCTGACCTACCTGGCGCTGCTCGCGCGCTGGAACCAGACCTATAACCTCACCGCCATCCGCGAGCCGGCCGAGATGGTGACCCGGCACCTGCTCGATTCGCTGGCGATGGCGCCCTTCGTCAGCGACGGCAAGCTCGCGGACCTCGGCACGGGTCCGGGTCTGCCGGGAATTCCGCTGGCGCTGGCGCGGCCTGGCCTGCAGGTCGCGTTGGTCGAAAGCAATGGCAAGAAGGCGCGCTTCCTGCGTGAGGCCGTTCGCCAGCTGGGCCTCAGCAATGCCCGGGTGCTGGAGATGCGCGCCGAAGCGGTGCCGGAAGCGGGCAGCTACGCACAGATCACCGCGCGCGCCCTCGATACGCTGGCCGGCATCCTCGAGGTCGGCGGCCATCTGCTGGCACCCGGTGGCCGGCTGCTGGCGATGAAGGGCCAGCGTCCGGATGCCGAGATCGCCGCGCTGCCGCCCGGATGGGCCGCGAGTGCGGTCCATACGCTGCGCGTGCCGGGCCTTGAGGGCGACCGTCACCTGGTCGAGGTAACCCGATTGCCGGACAAGGCCGCATAATCACCGGCCCGGTCCGGGGCAGACAGAGGCAGAACGCATGGCGCGCATCATCGCAATCGCCAACCAGAAGGGCGGGGTCGGCAAGACCACCACCGCCGTCAATCTGGCCGCCGCGCTGGCGCAGACGCCGCGCAAGGTGCTGCTGGTCGACCTCGATCCGCAGGGCAATGCGACCATGGCCTCCGGCGTCGACAAGCGCGAACTGGAAAAATCCGCCTGCGAAGTGTTGCTCGGCGAATGCAGCGCCGATGCCGCGATCGTCACCAGTCCCGAAGGCTACGACCTGCTGCCTGGCAACATTGACCTGACCGCGGCCGAAATCCGGCTGATGGACGAGTCCGCGCGCGAGCAGCGACTGAAGTCCGCGCTGGCCGAAGTACGCGGCCGCCACCACTACATCCTGATCGACTGCCCGCCGTCGCTGTCCTTGCTGACGCTCAATGCGCTGGCCGCCGCCGACAGTGTGATCGTGCCGATGCAGTGCGAATACTTCGCGCTCGAAGGCCTGTCGGCGCTGATCAACACCATCGAGGCGTTAAAGCTGCGCCTGAACCCGTCCTTGGAGATCGAGGGCATCGTGCGCACCATGTTCGACGTGCGCAACAACCTCGCCAATGCCGTCGCTGCCGAGCTGCTGCAGCATTTCGGCGACAAGGTGTTCCGCTCGGTGATCCCGCGCAACGTGCGCGTCGCCGAGGCGCCCAGCCACGGCCAGAGCATCGTCGGCTACGATCGCGGCTCACGCGGTGGCATCGCCTATCTCGGTCTTGCCGGCGAAATGATCCGCCGCGAGAAACGCGTGTCGGAAGCGGCCGCCTGAATGCAAACGCCGGCCATGGATGGTCGCGCTGTCGCGGCAGGACCCGCATAACGGAGTGAGTGGAATGTCCACCAAAAAGCGCGGCCTCGGCCGCGGCCTCGACGCCCTGCTCGGCACCGGCAACCGCGGTGCCGCACCGGACGCGGCGCCTGCCGACAGCAGCGAGGGCCTGAAGCTGCTGCCGATCGGCCAGCTTCAGCCCGGCAAGTACCAGCCGCGCACCGGCATGGACAGCGATCGCCTCGACGAGCTGGCCGACTCGATCCGCGCCCAGGGCGTGATCCAGCCGATCGTGGTGCGCGAGATCGGCAAGGACCGCTTCGAGATCATCGCCGGCGAGCGCCGTTGGCGCGCCGCCAAGCTGGCGCAGTTGACCGATGTGCCGGTGGTGCTGCGCGAGGTCGACGACCGCGCCGTGATCGCCATGGCCCTGATCGAGAACATCCAGCGCGAGGACCTCAATCCGCTCGAAGAGGCCTTCGCATTGTCGCGCTTGATCGACGAGTTCTCGCTGACCCACGCCGAGGCCGCCGCCGCGGTCGGCCGCTCGCGAGCGGCGGTGTCCAACCTGCTGCGCCTGCTCGACCTGCCGCCGGCGATCCGCGCCCTGGTCGAGGCGCGCCGGCTGGAGATGGGCCACGCCCGCGCCCTGCTGACCCTGTCGCCCGAACTGGCCAGCAAGCTGGCCTACG
>DASUOA010000513.1:0-2546 GCA_036276895.1 Arenimonas sp.
ACTCGCGCACGACAGGCTGGTCGTGCCAGAGCTCGACGCCGTCGAGCGCCGCGAGCGTCTCGCGGGCGTAGTGCGTCCGGGCTACGAGCAGCTCACCGAGCTCCACGAGGCCTTCACGGCCCAGCCAGCTCAGGTAGATCATGCCCGCCAGCGCGTTGAGCGCCTGCGCCGTGCAGATGTTGCTCGTCGCCTTCTCGCGGCGGATGTGCTGCTCGCGGGTCTGCAGGGTGAGGCGGTAGGCGGGCTTGCCTTCGGCGTCGATCGAAACGCCGATCAGGCGGCCCGGCATCGAGCGCTTGTAGGCATCGCGGCAGGCCAGGAAGGCGGCATGCGGGCCGCCGAAACCGAACGGCACGCCGAAGCGCTGCGAGTTGCCAACCACGATATCGGCACCCCATTCGCCGGGTGCGGCGATCAGGGTCAGGGCCAGCAGATCGGTGGCGACCGCGACCAGCGCACCGCGCGCGTGCACGCTGTCGGCCAGCGCGGCGTAGTCGTTGATCTGGCCGAAGGTGTTCGGGTACTGCAGCAGCACGCCGAAGCTGTCGGTGCTGGCGGCCTGCGCGTCATCGCCGACTACGATCTCGATGCCGATGCCGTCGGCGCGGGTGCGCAGCACTTCGATGGTCTGCGGGTGCACGCCGCTGGAGACGAAGAACACGTTCGACTTCGACTTCGCCGAGCGCTTGGCCAGGGTCATCGCCTCGGCCGCGGCGGTGGCTTCATCCAGCAGGGAGGCGTTGCTGATCTCCATGCCGGTGAGGTCGGCACACATCGTCTGGAAATTGATCAGCGCTTCCATGCGGCCCTGCGAGATTTCCGCCTGGTAGGGCGTGTACGCCGTGTACCAGGCCGGGTTCTCGAGGATGTTGCGCAGGATGACGTTCGGCGTGCGGGTGCCGTAATAGCCCTGGCCGATGAAGCTTCGGAACACCTGGTTCTTGTTGGCGATGGCGCGGATCTTGGCCAGCGCTTCCTCTTCGTTGATCGCCTCGGGCAGTGCCAGCGGGGCCGCCGACTTGATCGAGCCCGGCACGATGGCGTCGGTCATCGCCTCCAGCGTGGGTTGGCCGATGACGGCGAGCATGTGGGCGATCTCGGCATCGTTGGGGCCGATATGGCGCTCGACGAAGGCGTGGTGGTGCTCGAGGGCGCGCAGGGACTGGGGCTGGCTCATGGCAGGGGCGTCCGGAAGTGACGTGCGGTGCCGCACGTGGGGCGCCCCTCTGTCCTTTTGCCTGAGAGTTTGCGAAGCGCGGGGGGAGGATCGCGCTTCATGCACCTTCGGCGCCGGATCGAACCGGTCTCTCCAGAGTCGCTCGCACGCGGCGGTACGGGGGCCTGAGCGATTACGGGCGTTACGCCTTCGGCAGCGGTGGTTCCAGTCCCTGGAGCCGGCCGCTTCTCCCGTCGCGTGCATCGAGCGAGCGGGATTATAGCCTGCGCCCCGGGCAGGCGGTCGGATCCCCCGGTGGCATGGGAGGATGCAACCGTTGCCCGCCTCACCGTATCCAACCCGGTTCCGAACGCTTTCCTGGAGTACCCGATGCGCCGACTGCTGTTGATCGTCCTGCCCGTGCTGCTGCTGGCCGGGGCGGCCTACCACTACCGCTACCAGTGGCTGCCCAAGGCCGAGTACGACGGCCAGCCGAACCGCTACCGGGTGGTGATCGACGACGCGCAGCGCCGGGCCACGGTCGAGGCATCGATCTGGGTCGATTCGACCTACCTGTCGATGTTCGATGTGCAGGCGGTTCCCGGGCTGCCGGAAGGCATCGTCGACCTGGTCGACGACCTGCAGGTGCGCGATGCCGATGGCGACCTGCTGAGCCCGCGCTATCTCGGCGTTGGTGACTACGAGGTGCGGCCGGGGCAGCGGCTGAGCCTGAGCTATTCGGTCCGGCTCGAACACGACGACTTCACCTGGCCGGCCGGCAAGGAAGAAGTGGCCTACCGCAGTACGGATGGCTGGCTGTTCAAGATGTCCAGCCTGCTGTTTGCCGATGGCGGCGCCACGCCGCAGGGCGCGATGGAGATCCGCTTCGAGCTGCCCGAGGGCTGGCAGGCCTACACGCCCTGGCAACGCGCCGAGGGCGAGCACAGCTTCCACGCCGCCAACCGCCGCGAGCTGATCAACAACGTCGCCTTCTTCGGCCAGGCCCATGTCGAGACGATCCAGGCCGGCGGCGTCGAGATCACCCTGGTGCTCGGCTCGCGTTACCGCGATGCGGTGCCGCAGTTTCGCGACCTGCTCGATCGCCAGGCGCGCACCTATGCGGGTCTGTTCGGCGGCCAGCCGTTGGCCACGCGCTACCTGGTGGTGGTCAACGAGGGCGAGATCGGCGATGGCGGCGCCTTCAGCAACAGCTTCAGCCAGCTGGTCGTCGGTGAGGCCGATGACGCCGGGCGGGTGGTCTGGGGCCACACCATGGCGCACGAGCTGCTGCATTTCTGGAACGGACTCAGCCTGGTGCCGGCCGACGCGCGCGAGGAGTGGTTCAAGGAGGGCGTCACCGATTACCTGACCATCGCCACGCTGGCGCAGA